>DAHVFL010000061.1 GCA_027316975.1 Chloroflexota bacterium
GTCCTGCGTGTAGACATCGATGCAGTTGTCACCGGGAGCAGCCACGCCTATCTTGAATTTGCGCGGCAGGTAGGTAGAACCATAAATCGGCTCTGTGTCATCTTCTTTCGGCTGCTCATCGGCCTTCACCTGTTCGCCATCAATCCAGATTTCGTGATAGGCGTGGCTGCGCGGGGTAAGATGCTGCGCAATGCGCTGCGAAATATCTTCAATGTGCCGGTGCGCGCAGTCACCAACAGGGGCGGGGCAGGCCATGACGTTGCGGTTGACATCACCACAGGCCGCTAATGTCGTAAGCAGAGCGTCGTTAATGGCCTTGATTGTGGGAGCCAGCACGCCCTTGAGTACCCCGTGCAACTGGAAGCCCTGCCGTGTCGTGATGCGTAACGTGCTATTCGCGTAACTACCAGCCAGGTCATCGTGAACAAGGTACTGTTCCGCCGTGATCCTGCCGCCGGGAATGCGTGTCCGCGCCATAAACTGGTAGGCTTTCTCCTCGCCCACCGCCTTGCGCGCCTGTCGCACATCGCGGTCCTCCTGCTGGTAAATACCGTGGAACTTTATGAGTTGCACCTGTGGATCGGTAAAGCGGGAAGTGTCCTCAGCCAGCTCCCCGGCTATGTGCCCGCGCAGGTGATGACTCTCGATTTTGATATGCTCAACCTTACTTCCCGTACCCGGCCCAAGATGGAGCAGATTGTTCGCGGACTCTTCATGATCGGGCATAATGATAGATTCCTTCCTGCAATGCGTGCTGGTGAGTATGTAAGTGTAGACCTGAGCCAGACAGAAACCGCCATCTCACATCATCGTGGAAGGAATCGTGGCACCTTGATAGTCCCGCTATGTTTCGTTTGTTGACTGGCGTATCAACTTACTGAACTATGTTTTTTACCTGACAACAGCAACAACACACTGGCTAATACATCTTATTCCCATGTCTGAAAATCAGGTAGGTGAATCGTCTCGCTACAACCGTTCATTTACAACGAATGTACAACGAACGCCGGAACACCAGCGCATCATACTTGGTGACCTGCTCATAATAAATAAAGAACACCCGATGATAGTAGTAGGGCCGGAAGGTGTGCCAGGCAGATTGTTCATAAAATGCACGAGAGGAAAACCTACTTCGTATGCAGTGGTTTCGTAAACAAAACAGCATGTGGCGCGTTCTCATAACACTCGCGCTTCTTATGCCTGTGGTACTGATCCCTATTTCCAACGCCCTGTGGAACGCCAGAAACGCTCAAGCTTCGCAGCCGGGTCTTTCTGGCCTGCCGCGACCTCGCAGCGCGACCTCTATCTTTGGCTTATCGACGGGCAAACGTGCCAATCAAATCTATCCGGGAAGCGTGATGCCAGGCAGAAAATATCCCGGCGTGGCGGGGCGCGCGGCCCGTGCAGCGGGGCGCGCTGTTGTATCTTCGCGCCTTATCCGCGCGAACAACGCCTTCGCCGCTAATGTCATTGCCAGTTCTGATACCACACCCGCGCCCTTTGGCCCGCAGCCGCGCAACGGGCCGCAGGCAGCCGTCGATCCGACCAACGCCAATCATATCGTGCTGGTTTACAACGACTATTCGCCCAACGGGCAGGGCGGCATCTCGACGGTCGGCTATGTCACGTCAACCGACGGCGGCGCGAACTGGTCTGCCGCCCAGACTGTGCGCGGCCTCTTAAAAGCCGGTGGCGGCGCGTATGATGGCGCGAGCGATCCAGGCGTAGTCTTCGATGCTGCTGGCAATGCCTACCTCACCATCACCACCTTTAACTCGGATGACTGGTCAACGGGAGTCTTCATAGCAAAAATGGCCGCCTCCTCAGCAAGCTTTGGCGCGCCCGTCAAAGTGGCTGCCTTTAATGATACCCATCGCGTCCTCGAATTTGCGCGCCTGGCCGCCAGCGCGGCAGGAAACTCGCTTTATCTAACATTCAACGCCATGAGCGCATCGCCTCAGACCCCCAATACCTCCCTGGCTGCGGTCTGGACATCGCAACTCTACTTTGCCGCTTCCACCAATGGCGGCCAGACATGGTCCGCGCCGCTTGCAATCGGCGCGGGGCCGCAGGACTACTGGGCCGTTCCTGTCGTTGATTGGAACGGCGCGATTTTCGTCTTCTATAGCGGCGCGCCCGGCCTGGAAATGCTGCAATCGAGCAATGGCGGGCAAAGCTGGAGCAGCCCGCGCGCCCTGCAATCCATCAATACAGTTGGCGAACAGCGCGGCCTCAACAACATGTATATCAATCCTGGTCCCTCCGTTGCTGTCGATAGCGGCAGCCAGACCCTCTATCTCGTCTACGATGGCGGCAAATTTATTCTCTCCAGAGACGATGGCGTGACCTGGAGCGCGCCTATCGACGCGCTTGGAAGCCGCTTCACCTCCACTTTTCTCGCCTCAATAGGCGTGGATAGCAGCACGCATACGGTCAGCGTGGGAGGGTATTCTACCGCCAATGATGCCGGTCAGAACACGTTCGGTTACTATTACGCGCAGTCCGCCGACGGCGGCAACCACTTCTCCAGCCCTGTGTTGGTGAGCGACAATGTCTCGCTGCCGCCCGCGCCCGCCTTTGGCTCTATCGGGCGCGCCAGCAGCGTTGCCAGTGGCGGCACCTTCGCGCACCTGTTCTGGACCGATACGAACGGGACGGGCGGCAACGAACAGATCGTCACCGCCAGCGTCACTCTCAGCCAGCCAATGACGGGCGCGTTGCAGAATACCTGGGACTCCACGCAGACGCTGCCGCCCTGGGGCCTGGTCTTCACTGCCGTTGGCAACCAGAATATTGGCGTGGCGAACTACGGACAGGGCAGCATCGGCACCGTCACCGCCACTCCTTGCAACGGCTGCAATTGGCTGACCGCCGCGGTGAGCGCCACATCCAACGCCTGGCTCGTCACAGTATCGACCTCCGCTGCTGCCAGTCAAAGCGGCACGTTGACCATCAACGCTGCCGGGCTGAACAATTCCATCACCATTCCTGTGCAGTTAATCATCACGCAGACGACTCCCGCTTATAGAATGAGCGCCAATAGCCTGTCGTTCACCTCGCCGCAGGGCATCGATCCCCCCACACAGGCCGTTTCGCTCACCGGCGTGAATACATTCAATGTGCAGTTGCAGGCCAGTACAGGCAATGATTCAGCGCTGAATGCCTTGTTCAGCAATGGCGCGCCCGCTATCTTGCTCGCTCCAGGCATCCCGGCGGGGCTGCTTGTGCAGCCGGGCGTAGCTGGTCTAACGCCCGGCGTTACCTCCCACCAGTTGACGGTGGGCGATGGCACAACATCCCTGATTATCACTATCACCATTACCATTACCAGCGCTCCCGCGCAGCTGAATGACCCCGGCTCGTCGCTGAACTTCTCGTATCACCGGCAGGATGCCATCTTACCTGCCGCTCAAGCGGTCACGCTCACCAATAGCGGTGGCAGTACCATGCACTGGCAGGCCAGCACGGATGCCGCGTGGCTGGGTCTCGGAACCACGAGCGGCTCTATCGCTCCCGGCGCGTCGCAACAGGTGAGCGTGACGGTCAACCCTGCCGGGTTGCCCACGGGAACCAGCACCGGCCACATCCTGCTGGGTGGAGACGCCCAGGCGCTCAACCTGCCCGAAGAACTGACCGTGTACATGGTTGTGTCGCCCCCGGCCAACGCGGTATCTAAGATCTGGTATTTCGCTGAGGGCTTCGTCTCGCCCAGTTTCACGGAGTTTCTGACGCTGGCAAACCCCAACGCGCAGGCGGCCATCGTCAGCGTTACCTACCTGACCCAGCCCGTGAATCAGCCGCCAAAGCCGCCTTTTACCCTGCGTTATACCGTAAACCCGCAGACTCGTTATACCGTTGGCATCAATAGCCAGCCGGGTATCGTGCAGAACGACCAGGTATCGATGGTGGTCAATGCCAGCGTGCCAATTGTGGCCGAACGCCCCATGTACTTCAAATACACGCCGCTTTCGCCCAATCCCGGCGGCGGTACCGACGTGGTTGGCGCAACCCACCTGAGTTCGGCCTTCTTCTTCCCCTTTGTGCAGTTTGGCAGCGACGCGCAGAGCGCATCGCCCACCTTTGGCGTCAACTACGTCACCTACCTGACGGTGCTCAATCAAAACAACGCGCCCGTCAATGTCTCCATCTCTTACGAGGGCGCAGGCAGCCTCTATACCGTGACGCACGCGGTGGCCGCTAATACACGCGGCACCATCTCGCTTATGAGCGATTTCCCGCTTGCCTCCGGCCCGAATGCTAACACCTACCTGTACGCTACATCGCTGCTGGTGACAACCGATTTGCCCGTTGTGGTCGAATTACCATCCTACTTCACCATGCCTCAATCCTCATCCGCGTTCCCACTGGCTACCGGCACCGCTGAAATCGGGGCGAGCAATCCCCGGACGAACTGGGATTTTGCCGAGGGCTATACCGGCTCGAACGGCTCGCCTTTCCAGACCTATATCGACCTGGCGAACTTCGGCGATACCCCCTCGCAAGTCACGCTGACCCTCTCTCTCACCAGTCCTGCCAATGCTCACAGCATAAAGACGTATCAGACGACGGTAGCTCCGCGGTCCAGCGTCTCCGTCTGGCTCAACCCTATCGTTTGCCCGGCAGGCGTCACCTATTGCGGGCTGTCTGTTGCTACGCAGGTCAGGGCGAGCCAGCCGCTGGTGGCTGATCGCCAGATGTTTTTCAACTTTGGCGGCAATACGCCGGGCGCGACGGCTGTGGTTGGCTCCTCGTCCGGCCCGCAGTCCACCTTCTACTTCGCCGAAGGCTATACCGGCAGCGGCTTCACGGAATACCTGACTTTTGTCAATCCTGCCAGCAACACTGGTAACGAAAGCGTCACCGTTCGTTATCTAATTCAGGGCGGAACAACCAAAACTGTCACCATTGCGCAGTTGCAACCGGGACAGCGTTGGACCGAGAGCGTCAACCGGGATATCGGACCGGATCGCTCGGTGTCAGTGGTTGTCACTGCAACCGGGGGCGCGCTCATCGTGGAACGTCCCATGTACTTCCATTTCCATGCTGTGGTTTTTGGTGGGAGTGATGTTATAGGATATTCACCAGGAGATTAGAGTATCTAGAGAAACAGGGTGAGGGAGATGCCATTGTCGCCCGGAACGCTTATTTTGCGAGGTCGCTACCGCATCGCGCAAGTGCTCCATGCGCGCCCGCGTGTCAATCTCTACCTGGGATACCGCCTGCCCGCGTCGCATGGACAACCCGCTGAAACTGCCGCCCCTGAACTGGTGGCAATTCGCGAACTGGTGCTGGCCGGACTCTCAGCAGAGGAATGTGAATTAGTCGCGCGCGCAGCTTTTGAAGAATTTGTTTCGCCCGTGATGTTTGGTTCTCCGCGCCTGCCAGGAGTAGGAGACCGCGTCTCCATCGAGCGCGAGCGCCATTACCTCGTCATGCAGTTGCGCCCTACCAGGGGAACGCGCCAGGCCGTCGCGGTGCCGCTGGCCGAGCTGTTACTGGCGCACCGCCAGTGGCCCGCCTGGCTGGATATGCCCGTCGCTTTGGAATGGGGCGCCCAACTTTGCCGTATCGCGGCGCGCCTGCACCGCATGGGCTGCGTCATTGGCGATCTCGATCCCGCCACCATTCTGGTTGACGACGGTGACGCGGCAAGCTGGGCGCCCGTGCTACTGGTCTCCTGGCCGCCTGCCCTGCAATTCTGGCCGTCAGGCTATAGCAGTGACCACATGGCGCGCATCTTTCCTGTAGCCAGAATGTCTACTGATAACGTGTTCGCCGCGCCGGAGATGTTGCGGGGGCGATGCGATGAACGTTCAGACGTATACGCGCTGGGCGCGATTCTCTACCTGCTTTTTACACGATACGCTCCTGTCTCACCGGCGTTCAGGCAGGTTTCCGAAACTGAGGGGAAGCCGGGAAGTAGCGGCCCGTTGCTCGCGCCGGAAGGCATGTCCCTGGTCCCGCCCCACCTGTTGAACAGCCGCATCTCAACCCGGCTGGAAAGTATTCTGACCCGCGCCCTGGACCTCGATCCCGCGCAACGTTTCCCCACAGCCTTCGCCCTCGTCGAGGCCCTCGAAAGCCTCGATCCCGCCACCGATTTTGCAGATGCCTTTGCCACCCGGCTCCACCAGCGTCTGCGCCACGACTCGAAAGTCACAAAAGTGTTAGAATGGGTCAGGCGCGAGTTAAACGACTAACCTGAGTGAGATGTGGTGTTGAGCAGCCGCAAGCTGCTCAACACCACATCTCACTCTAAAATCCTTGCGAAGCGCCGCAGGCGCTGAGGAGTCCCGAATAGCGAGTATGGTACAATATCACTATCAGTGGGTCTATATCCTTCCGGGTGAAAAATAAGGGAAAGTGTAGGGACGCGATGTATCGCGTCCGCTCCCATCAGTCCTCGTCCAGGGCGGACGCGATACATCGCGTCCCTACAAATCACCCTGAAGGACGGAGACCCTATCAGTTGCAGAATCAAGGAGGGACACATGCCAAAGCAACAGCATATTTTGCGGCTCGCCTTGCCCCTCCCTCCCAGCATCAACGAGCAATACGCCACCGTCAACGGGATGCGCGTCACGACCGCCGTAGCGCGGCGTTTCAAGCGCCAGGTTCATCAAACATTGGCCGCCCTGGAACGCCAGGGCAAAATAAGTCCCACGTTGCGCGCCCACCTGCGCCAGGACTATCTCACGCTATTCCTGGCCTTCTACTTTGAAACCCCGCTCAAACGCGACCTGGATGGCGGCCTCAAGATCACGCAGGACGCTCTATGCGAGGGCCTTGGCATCAACGATAACCGCATCGTCTCCATTCACCTCCTGAAATACATAGACCCGCTGCATCCCCATCTCGATGCCGAGCTAGAGGCCATCGATGATTGGAAATTCGACGAGGAGTACACTCTGCTCCAAAACGCACATAGTCGCGCCAGGCCAGCCACCTGAACAGTTGCGTAAGAGAAATTGTATCTGTAGTGTGATATGGGGTATGGAGCCGCAGGCTCCATACCCCATATCACACTACAGATACATATTGACCACTGCTAACGGACTTGTTATACTCTGCATACAAGAGCATCTCTCGACTCTATAAATTGAAAAGCGCTGTACTGTATCGTCCCGGTGCAGAAAGCATTTATTGGTGGCATGGAGGCAGGAAGCATTGAGCATGGAAATCACTCTCACGCGGCAAAGCGCAACCACCCGGGTGCAGGTTGCCTGCGACGGCCAACCCTCACACAATTTTGATTTACAATCGCTTGTGCCTGCCGCAGAAGGCCAGCCCGGACTGCCACAGCCGCTTAACGACCCCGTTGCCTACGGCAAAGCCGCTTACCAGGCGCTCTTCCCCGCCGGTTCACCGGCGCGCCGCACCCTGGATGCCATACCTGATCGCATCCTGCTCGTCACTACCGACGATGCCATCGATGCTATCCACTGGGAATACACTTACGGCCCGGATGGCTTCCTTGTCGCGGAATACCCTTTTGTGCGCGGACTCACGCCCGACCAGCGCATTGCTCCTCTCACGCTGGATAGCGGCCTGCACATCGTCGCCATACCATCCAATCCGCTCGACAAACGACTGAACCCGCTCAACATCGATGGCGAGTGGACGCGCCTGCAAGGGATCATTCGCAAAGTTCCCAGGGCCGTGACACTGGAACGCGCCTACCCCCCAACCATCGAGCAAGCGCGTAGCCAGGTAGCGAACCAGCGCCACCGCGTGATGCATTTCATGGGCCACGGCGGGCAAGATGATGATGCAGGCGCGTTTCTCTGCCTGGAGAAGGAGAACGGCACACTCGACCCTGTCACCGCTAAACGCTTCGTGCAGCGCGTGCGCGGCAGCGTCTTCCTGGTGACGCTCAACGCCTGCGTCAGCGCCACGCCCGGCCCGACGCCCTTTAGCAACCTGGCGGCGGCGCTCGCGCGCCAGAAAGTTCCCTACGCCCTGGGTATGCGCATGAGCATTCACGATGACGACGCGCGCGACTTCTCGCGCCTGTTCTATAGCGAACTGGCAAGCGGCGTGCCTGTGGAAGAAGCCTTGTTCCAGGCGCGCCTGACTCTTGCCAGTAGCCCTCGCACGTGGGCCACCGGCGTCCCGGTACTCTACACAGCGCTCTCAGAGCCTGCCGCCGGATATGCCTCCGTTGCTGGCGCGCCAACCATCGAAGAACATAGGCCGCCCGTTGATGCCATCGCCCTGCCGCGCGCGGAAGGAGGCTTACAGGGGCGCATCGATGAGATGGTATGGCTCGGCGACAAGCTTACCGGTGATGAGCGCCCGCCCGTCCTCACCATTCACGGCACCGGTGGTCAGGGCAAAACCGCGCTGGCCTGTGAAGCCGTCGAACGCTTCGCCTTCGCCTGGCCCGGCGGCATCTGGGCCATCTCGCTGGAGAACCTGCCCTCGCGCGAAGTCTTTCTTACCAGCCTGGCGCGCTTCCTGGGCATACCAGTGCAGGAAATCACCCGCCAGGACGAACTCGAGCGCCAGGCGCTGCTGCGTCTCAGCCAGGGCCAACCGCGCACGCTCATCGTGCTGGATAACGTTGAAACCTTGATCGAAGCGGCCCACGCCAACGATATTGCGGCCACCAACCTGGCGCAGTTCATCCGCCAACATCTGACCAGGCCGCCCGTAAGCCTGCTGGTCACATCGCGCCGCTTCCTGGATTGGCAGGGTGAACTTGGCCTGGAACTGGAAGGCCTGCAGCCCGGTGAAGGAGCAAAGCTCTTCCAGCAAAGCGCGCCGCGCCGCTCACATGAAATAGAACCCGCAATGGCAGAGGAACTTAGCCGCAAAGTTGGAGGCCATCCACTCAGTTTGCGCCTGCTCGGAGGGGCTTTCAATCAGATCACGCTCTTCCTGCCGGAATTCATACGCGATTGTGACACGCACCTGCTGGTAGCCGAAGATAAATACATTGGTGTAGATCATCGCCAGCGCACCCTCTACGCCTGCATCGAGACCAGCGTGCGCTACCTGGACGCCGCCCTCTCGCAACTCTTCAGCAAATTATGGGTCTTCCACGCGCCTTTCCTGCCTGAAAGCGCCGTTGCCATTTTTGATCCAGATTTTGACGACACTAAAGGCAAGCGTTCTCCAGTCTACGATCAACTGCACGCGCTCTGGCTGCGCGGCCTGCTCACGAATGAGCGTCAAATACTGCGCGAAAGGATGGTGGAATGCTACAGCCTGCTGCCGACGATGCGCCCCTACATTGAGAAGTACCTGGCGCGAGCGGAAGAGCGCGAAGAGTTGCTGGCACGATTTGGCGCGGCATATGCCCGGCTGGCGCGTTTCCTTTACGATGAGTTGAACCGTGGGGGCATGGCGGCTTTCATTGCAGAGCAGTCCCGTGAAGACCTCGAGCGTGGGGCGTCGTATGTTACGGGCGTCGCGCGGGGCCACTACCTGTTGCACCGGGGCTGGGTGCTACAGAGAACAGGCTACACCAGACGCGGCCTGGAACTGACCGAACTAGCTCTTGAGATTGGGCAGGCGGATGATCGGTCACTCGAACTGCAGGCACTGAACAACATGGCGCTGGTGTACCATGCGACGGGGCAGCCTGCGCGCGCGTTGGAGTTGTACGAGCAGGCCTTACCGCTCAGGCGCGAGGTGGGAGACCGGGCGGGCGAGGCGACCACATTGGCCAATATGGCAGCATTGCTCTATCAAGATCTCCATAGATCGCAGGATGCAATTGATGCTATGCAACAGGCGATAGTAGTGCTGGATGAAACCGGTTTGCCCCAAACTTCTGGCGGGGATACCAGGGAAAGATTGCGGCAATATCTTGATGCGATGCGCCAGGGAATCTCTCTCGAACAGGCCAATCAGTCGGCGACAATGCCTGCTGAACAACTCCAGGTGATTGTTCACAGCACGGTTGCCGTGATGACTACTATGCAGGAGCGTCGTGCTGAATGGCATAAAACAATAACGGGTGCGCTACAGGATGCGCAGCAGCGAGGAGCCGACTGGCAAATCGAGGTTGACTTTTATGGTGCTGTGCTGGCGCTGCTGGACGGACAAGCTCCGTCATTGCCGGGCGATCATCCCTACGCCGCTGCCCTGGCACAAATCCAGTCTGGCATCGCGGCTGGTGGTGTACAGGACGACGACACGGACTCAGAGGGCGATGAACTTCCTTTGTTTGAAGCAATCACGTCGAATACGCTGGCCGTGCTTGGCCCTGCGTCTGAACAATTGCCTGAGTGGCGCGCGGCATTGCTGCAAGCGAAGGAACAGGCAACACAGGCAGATGATGCGCAGTTGATTGCGTTGCTGGACGCGGTGGTTGGCCTGCTCGACGCGGGAGGCAATCCCGCAGGATTGGGAGCAGACCTGGCCGGTGACTACGCGCAGGTGTGGCAGGCGCTTATAGAAGCCCTGGGTAAATAATGGGCGCGCTTGCGTCGCCCTTCGTCGGGTTGCGCATCCCGATGAATTTTGACAACCGGATAAGATAATTGCCTGGTTTCGTCCGCTCCCGTCCTGATGACCTTTGACAACCGAATATGGTAATGACGTAGTTCCGTCCTGATGATGATTGATACCCGAATGGAAGAAGGCGCGGGACGCGCCCGTGCGTAGGGACGCGGGTGGATGAGGGGATGGGCGGGGACCCTTGTGGGCGTCCTGCTGGCTTTGACAACCGAACAGAGGAATCATGTGAAACGTCCATCTCCCGTCCTGTAGGGACAAGGGGAGGACGTTGGGAAGGGTGGGGGCCTTGTGCTTGTCCTGGTGGCAGCCTGTTTCGTTGGGGTTCCGTGAGGCAGGATGGTCGCACTCCGACGAGGACAAGCACAAGGCCCCCGCATCCACCCTACCCCGCCCCTTGTCCCTACAGGACGGGGTAGCGCGCATTACCCGATTCGGTCGGCAAAATTCATCAGGAGATGACCACCATTACCCCATTCGGTCGTCAAAGGTCATTAGGATGCGGGAGAGAGCAATAGATACCATATAAGGAGCACATACATATGCCGCAAATTTTCGTTTCTCACGCACCCCAGGACGCGGCGTGCGCGGAACAGATTCGCCAGGGACTCGAAGCCGGGGGTTACACCACCTGGCGCGAACCCACATCGCTCAGCATCGAATCGATCCTTTACCCGCGCACCATCGAGAACGTCATCCTGAGCAGCGCCGCTCTCGTGCTGGTGTGGAGCAGCAGCGCCGCGCAGTCGGACTGGATTGAACGGCGCCTGCTCTTTGCGCAGCAGTTGCAAAAGCCGGTTCTGCCCTTCCTGCTCGACGGGACCGCTCTGCCAAATACGCTGGTCGGGGTTACACCCATCGATGGTCATACATCATGCGCGGACGCGGCGGCGCAACTGCTCCCGCTGCTGCCGCCTTCTGCGAGTGAAGACCCGCTCCTCAAGCTTGCTGAACAGGCGGCGCACCAGTACATTCGCGAACGCAAGCAGGCTATCGATGCCGCCGCCGCCATGCTGCAACGCGACGAGCAGCGCGAAGCAGTGCTGGCAATCCTGGAATACCTGGCGCATAACGATCTAATGGATGGCGTGCGCGAGAAGGCGCGGGAAGCGCTGGTGCCGTATACGAATCAAGCGGCATCACCTGCGCCGTCAAATACGACGGATTCCCGCCATACCTTCGGCGTGCGCTGCAAAAACGGTCACGTCAGCTACTTTGACAGGCGCGATGTCTGCTCCGCCCACGCAAAATTCAAGCGCGAGACCAGGCAGAGCGCGGGCCAGGAGTTGGACGAGCTGTTCCTCAAGTGTGAGACGTGCGGCGTTGAAGTCGCGGCGCGCGTCGATTGTGGCAAGTACAGGAACCATTAGATGAGCGAAGATCAGCACATCCCTATTTATGACGCGCAAGCGCCGTCAGAAGAAAGCAAACAACTGGTTGCGCTCTTCCGCGATCTGGAGAGCAGGCAGCTCGACTTTCTCGATGACGCCGCCAAAAGCGTCGTTGAGCGCGTCGCCACCTTCCTCGCCATATTGTTCGGCGTAACGGCCTTCGGCAGCGTTTTCCCACCTCCCTATCTCAAGGACAACGCCGCCGCAAAGACTTTTGTCATCATCACGCTCGTACTCTACCTCGTGGCGTTGGGCGCGGGCATGTGGGCTATTCAGCCGCGCTATTACCGTCGCTACACCTACAATGTCAGCCTGTTAGCAAAAGAACTGGAGAAGATCACGAAGCGCAAGATATTCTGGCTGCGCTTCGCCGGTATCCTCTTTGCCGTGGGTTCTGTGGCCCTGGCCGCCCTCGTCGTCGTCATCATCTGGCACGCATAACCATGACCGTTGCCAGGGGAACCGTCTTCGTAGTCATTGTAATGGCGGGAGAGGGGTAGATGTCTTTCACTGGTAGGTTTCTTGAAACGCACCGGAAGAGCCTGTCATCCTGAGCGCAGCGAAGGATCTGCGCGCTGCCGACGAGAGATCCTTCGCTGCGCTCAGGATGACAGCTTTTCACCTCTCTAAAAAGTGTTGGAGGCGATTGTGATAGTAGGTGATATGCTTGTTTAATTCTTTTACCCTGCTACGAAACGGTTGGCGAAACCGTACAGGGTACGGGCGGGGCTTGCCCCCGCCCTGGCTGCTTAAGCTACTTCATCGTTCGCGGGTGAGATGGCGCGTCGCGCGCGTAATGCCGCCGGGATGCGGTAGACATCGCGGGCCAACCCAAGACGCTCCAGCGTCCAGATCAGGTAGCCGGAGAGGTCGAACTGCCACCAGTGCAGTCCGTGAAAGGCTGAGCGCGGGAATGCATGGTGGTTGTTATGCCAGCCCTCGCCAAAACCCAGCAGGCCCACAACCCATTCATTGTGGCTCTGATCGTTCGTCTCAAATTCGCGCTTGCCAAAGGTGTGACAGACCGAATTGACGCTCCACGTGACATGATGAGTCAGGAAAATGCGTACCAGCCCGCCCCACAGCAGACCGCTCCACCCACCCAGGGCGAAAGGAATGACCAGCGCCAGTATCGACCACAACACGAATGTGCGGCTGACAAACATCACTACGCGGTCATTGACAAGGTTGCGGCAGTACACGTTAGGATCGGCCTGCTCGCTATCGAAGACCCAGCCCATGTGCGCGTGAAAAAAGCCATGCACGGGGCTATGTGGATCGCCCTCGCGATCAGCCTGCGCGTGATGCTTGATATGCGTGGCGGCCCACTCAATCGCAGGCCCTTCCAGCGACATCGAACCCAGTATAAGCAAGAATAACTTGATTACAGGATGTGGTCGGAAACTACGGTGTGTCAGCATACGATGATACCCCACCGTTACGCCAAAAGCCACCAGTGTATACATCGCGACTAAGAGGATAACGTCTGACCAGTGAACCGCTCCCTGCCAGAGCAAACCAATGGCCAACGCGGTAGCCAGCAAAGGAACCATCACGACTACAAGCACAATGGCCCTGTAGCCAGGTGAAGAATGTTTCAAAAAAACCTCCGAACTAATGTCCCACCATCAAAGTGGGGTGACTGTTAGAGCGCTAAAGGTATGCGTTTGTTTCACCGGTATGCACCGGTGGGTTATCCTTCAGTCATGTGGAGATACGGCTTCCTGCATGTGGAGATACGGCTTCCCGTGAGCGAATGTGAGACGTGTTCTGCCTGTCATCCCTTCACTGCGTTCAGGGCAGGCTCTGAGCGCAGCG
>DAHVFL010000062.1 GCA_027316975.1 Chloroflexota bacterium
GCCTTCCTCTCCATGTAACTCGCGGTACGTAATATGCGCTCCCGGTGAGGAAGTAGTATCTAAAGACGCGCCAATGTGCGCCAGGTCATCTAGAGTAGTGGCAAAGATCCAGGGACGAAAACGTTCTCTGGTAGTGGTGATACGCTCGCCATCGCGTCTCCAAACGATAGCCTCGCCAGAACGATTTGCCCAGACGGAAACGATGCCGGGCGTGGCGTCCCAGCCAAACAGGTATTCATCTTCCAGTCGAGCGTGCGCGGAGTGCGTGTGCTGCATATTCTCACTTTTTCTTCGTTCAAGAACATTTATTCAAGCATACCATCAAGAAGCGTAACTGACAAGCCACATTTCCTTGTGATTACTCATAAGCCCGCCTGAGATTCTTCGCTGCGCTCAGAATGACAGAGCCGAGGACTGTCATTCTGAGCGCAGCGAAGAATCTCAGGGGCGGCCCGGCGATGCAGACCTGATTCACGTAACCCTGGGAACCAACGGGTAATCAGGGTCATTTCATAAAGAGAAAGCTATAACAGGGCTTGACAGAAAGGCCTGACAGTAGTAGTTTACTCTTACCAGACAGGAAACATACCCGGTTCCCTGTGTATGAATGACGCCCGAGCCTTAATTTAGACGGTCGATAGAGACCGTCTTTGCTGCTTAGTGGCAACTTATTTTTGAGGGAAGCGCAACTATGAAACCTCCACGTTTTCGCTACTGCTCGCCGCGCATCCTCGATGAGGCGCTTGTCCTGCTCGACCAGTATGGAGAAGAAATCAAAATCCTGGCAGGGGGGCAAAGCTTTGTTCCCCTGCTCAATATGCGCCTGGCCGCGCCTGCCTACATCGTTGACATCAACCACATTTCCGAATTGCATTACTTCGAGACGGAACCCGACTACCTGGCAATCGGTGCCATTGCCCGCCAGCGCCAGGTCGAACGTTCGGTGCTGGTGCAGGAGAAGCACCCGCTCCTGGTGGAAGTTATCAAACATATCGGGCATATGCAAATACGCAATCGCGGAACGGTGGTCGGCAGTATTGCGCACGCCGATCCCGCCGCCGAGCTTCCCGCGCTGCTGACCTGTCTCGATGGCGAAGTGCTGGCGCAGAGTATGCATGGAGAGCGCGTCATCAAGGCTAAGGATTTCTTCGCAGGATATCTCTCTACCACGCTCGAAGCGGGCGAGCTGCTCACAGAGGTGCGTTTCCCCTGGCTTGCGCGACAGGCTGGCTGGTCATTTATAGAATTTGCGCGGCGGGCGGGAGATTACGCGCTGGTGGGCGCAATGGCTGTACTCACACCAGCGCTGGATGATACCTGCATGTCGGCCAACATAGCATACTTCGGCGTGGCCGGGTCTCCCATACGCGCTCGCGCCGTCGAACAGGTGTTGATTGGAACACAACTCGACGCGCACACGTTAGATGCCGCCGCCGGAGCAGCGCGGGACGTGGTGGGCGAAGATATGCAGGATGTTCACGCAACCGTGGAGTATCGCCGCGAACTGGCATCCGAGCTGACGCGGCGCGTGTTGAAACAGGCCTGGGCGCGGCGCGAACAACTGGAAGGAGCGCAGTAATGCGAGAACGAGATGACGATCTTTCCCAGTGTGTAGAGGAGTGCGAAATCGCTGTGACGGTCAATGGGAATCGCCACGAACACACGGTGCCGGTACGCCTGCTGCTCTCCGATTTCTTGCGCCACGAACTGCATCTCACCGGTACGCATGTCGGCTGCGAGCAAGGAGTGTGCGGCTGCTGTACGGTACTGTTCAACGGCGAAGCGGTGCGCGCCTGCTTGATGTTCGCGGTGCAGGCTGACGGCATGGCGATCACAACCATCGAAGGAATGGCAGGCGTCAATAGCGAGCTTCATCCTATCCAGCAGGCGTTTCGCGAGAAACATGGCCTGCAGTGCGGTTTTTGCACACCGGGTATCATTATGAGCGTCCATGCTATGTTGCACGAACATCCCGATCCGACCGAAGAGGAGATTCGTCACGAACTCTCTGGCAATCTCTGTCGCTGCACCGGCTACCAGAACATTGTGGAAGCGGTCAAACTCGCCGCTGAACGCTTGCGCTTGCAGCATATGGAGGTGGAATAATGGCGACTCGCTGGTTTGGCGCGCCAGTGCAAAGACTGGAAGACCCGCGTTTACTGCGGGGGCGCGGCAATTACGTAGACGACATTGATCTGCCAGAAATGCTTCACGCCGCCGTTTTGCGCAGCACTCAGGCACGGGCGCGCATCGTCAGCATCGACGCCAGCGCGGCCTGGTCTCTGCCGGGTGTGCATCTTGTGTTGACCGCGCAAGACCTGGGCGAAGTATTGGAACCATCGCCGTTGCTGGTGCCACACGCGGCTCTGACGCAGCCGCGCACGCAGCTTCCCCTGGCGCGAGACACGGTGCGCTACGTTGGCGAAGCAGTCGCGCTGGTAGTGGCCGATGACCGCTACATTGCCGAGGACGCGCTTGACCTGATCGATGTGGAATATGAATCCTTCCCTGTCGTGCATAGCCTGGAAGTAGCCTCAATCACGGACGGGCCTCTGGTGCATGACGATGTGCCAGGCAACGTAGCCGCGCACCTGGCTCAGACCGTTGGCGACCCGGATAGCGTCTTTGCCAGCGCGCCGCATGTGCTACACGAAACGTTGCTCATAGATCGCGGCGCGGCCATGCCCATGGAGTGTCGCGGCATAGTTGCGCGTTGGGACGCGCAGGACAGCATGTTGACCTGCTGGATATCAACGCAGGGGCCTCTGCCCATTCGCAATGGCCTGGCCGCTATCTTTCACCTGCCCGAACACAAGGTGCGCGTGGTCGCCCCCGATGTCGGCGGCGGATTCGGCACCAAAATCATGATGTTCTACCCGGAAGAGGTGCTGATACCATTTGTTGCCATGCAACTTGGCAGGCCCGTTAAATGGATCGAGGATAGGCGCGAGCATTTTATTTCCGCCAACCAGGAACGCAGCCAGCTCCATGAAGTAGAGTATGCCTTTGACGATGCAGGGATTTTGCTGGCGGTGCGCGACACCTTCCTGCACGACACGGGAGCCTATGCTCCCTACGGGATTATCGTCCCCATCATCACAGCGTGTACGCTGCCCGGCCCGTACCGGCTCAGGCACTACTCCAGCGAATTTACGGTCCTCTACACCAATAAGGTACCTGTCAGTCCCTATCGCGGCGCGGGCAGACCGCAGGCTGTTTTCGTGATGGAACGTATCATGGACCGCATCGCGAGCGAACTTCATTTGGACCGGCTGGAAGTGCGTGCGCGCAATTTCATCTCGCCCGGCGAGTTTCCGTGGGACGTAGGTCTGGTGTACCAGGATGGTGGGCCTACGAAATATGACAGCGGCGATTACCTGGCAGGCCTGGATAAACTCAAGGTCTTGCTGGACTACGATACCTTTCCCGCGCTCCAGGCGCAGGCGCGTTCAGAAGGACGGTACCTGGGTATCGGCGTCGGCGCTTATGTCGAGGGGACGGGCATCGGACCATACGAGGGCGCGCTGGTGCGCGTCGAGTCGGATGGGCGCGTCTTCGTCTCAACCGGTGTGACGACGCAGGGCCAGGCGCACATAACCACCTTTGCCCAGATCGTGGCCGACCAGTTAGGCATCGCGCCGGACGATGTGATGGTGTCAACAGGGGACACGCAGGCTTTTAACTGGGGCGTGGGTACCTATGCCAGTCGCGCCGCGACGGTCGCGGGTTCAGCGATACACATTGCCGCCGTCAAAGTGCGCGAGAAGGCGAAGATGGTGGCTGCCGATCTATTTGAGGCCGCGCCAGAAGATATTGAGCTGGCTGATGGCAAAGTCTTCGTGAGAGACGCGCCGCACCGCGCATTGACGCTGGGGCAGGTGGCTATCTCCTCCAATCCCCTGCGCTATGCCTACGGAGAGAATGCGCGCACATTGATGTCGATGAAGCTGGCCGGGCCGCGTCCAGGTCCGGCGCTGCCGGAGGAACGAGGCGGCCCCGGCCTGGAGGCGAGCGGCTTCTATAGCCCACCACACGGAAGTTTTGCCAGTGGCATTCACGGCGCAATAATCGAGGTTGATCCCGTTACATGCAATGTCACTTTTGTGAAATATGCTGCCGTGCATGACTGCGGACGCGTCATCAATCCCATGGTGGTTGAGGGACAGGTGCATGGAGGAGTGGCACAGGGTATCGGGGGAGCATTCTTTGAACGGCTGGTATATGATGAAGAGGGACAGATCATCAACGCCAGCTTTATGGATTACCTGCTGCCTACTGCGGCTGAGGTGCCATCTCTACTGGTCGATCACGTGGAAACGCCTTCGCCGTTGAATCCACTCGGCGTCAAGGGCGCTGGCGAGGCCGGTGTCATTCCCGTACCCGCGCTCTTCGCCTCGGCTATCGACAATGCGCTCGCGCCCTTCGGCATACGTATTCGCGAGATGCCTCTGCATCCATCGCGCCTGTACGAACTGCTGAGGGATGCAAAAGATAAGCCGGCACTATAATCGCAATGTGAAAATGCCGGTATTCAATGGAGGTATCTTATGTCCTCGATGTATCCACCTCATGGTGGGCAAACCATTCAAAGCTGCGTGCGTTGCGGGCTTCCCCTGCTGCCAGATGCGCCTGTCTGTCGCAATTGTGGCTGGTACAATGCTCTTCCCCCTCAACAGTTCGCCAGCGGCGTGCCAAATATGCAGGGGCAGAATCAGCAGGCACATTTCAATGGCTTTGCCAACGCGCAGCCTGGTATATACGCTGCTCCACCAGCGGCGCCAGGAAACACATTTCAACCCGCTATAAACGGTTTCTCGCAGGGCAATTACTACCAACAACCATTGCAGCCACAACAGCATAAGCGCGGTCCCAATGTTGTAGCGATACTCCTGGTTATCATTGCCCTTTTGTTACTTATCGGTAGTGGTAGTATTGCCGGGTATTTCTTTTTCTTTAACAATCAGAGCCAGAATACGGTGACAGTTACTCCCACCATCGCTATCGTCACGCCTTCGATAAAGCCGCTTTTTAGCGATAATTTTCAAGATAATGCGAATAAGTGGAATCTCACCAGCATCCCCGGCCAATATTCGGTAACGGTTGGTGGAAACCAGATGGTACTAGAAGACGACCATAATAAACTGCTATGGGAAATTGTTCCAGGTCGGACTTTTTCCGACTTTCGATTGGATGTGGACGCAAAGCTGTCTAAAGGCGATAAAAAGAATGGCTATGGTGTCTATATCCGAGGAATTGCCAGCCAGGCCAGTGATATAGGTCTGTACTATCGCTTTGAACTGTATGGCGATGGCACCTTTGCTATATACAAAGGCACACTTGATGCTAATGGCAAGCTAGTGGGCACGTCGCTTACCAACAACGAGTATATTCCAAATGCTGCCATACAAACCGGGGGCGCCAGCAATCATATCACTATTATTGCCAAAGGCAGCAGCATGGAATTTCGGGTGAATAATGTACTGGTTAAAACCATTAACGATAGCGCCTATAAAGGGGGCGAGGTCGCTCTCTTTGTTTCAAATTTACCAACTGTCCGACCGGTAGCTCAGGCGATATTTGCCCGTCTGGCTATTTTCCCTGTCAGTTAGATGTGTTTGTTTATTCTCCCAGCAATGCGCTCGCATACACCGTAGGATCGACGTTGCCACCGCTCACAATGCAGCAGACCCGTTGGCCCTGGAAGCGTTCCGGCGCGGTCATCAATGCGCCGAGCGATAACGCGCCCGTAGGCTCAACCTTGAGATTGAGGTATCGAAAATACCGGCGCAGGGCTTCCAGGGTAATGTCATCCGGTACTTCGACAATATCCGCCACGCCATGTTGTAGGATTTCCCAGTTCAGCCTTCCCAGTCCCAGGGTGCGCGCCCCATCGGCGATTGTCGCGGGTTCCCGTTCGTTGTAAGTAAGCGTGCCGCTGCGCAGCGAACGGGCCGCGTCGTTGCCGGGCTGCGGTTCCGCGCCGATAATTTCGGTACGCGCCCCCGCGTGATCGCGAGCCACCACCTGGCCGGAACTGAGACCTCCACCGCCAACCGGCACAAGAATGACATCGAAGGCGGCGGCATTCAGTATTTCCATACCAAGCGTCGAATTGCCAGCCACCACGCGATAATCGTCATAGGCCTGCGCGCTGAACGCGCCCGGTTGTTCGTCCAACAATTGCTGCACGCGCTCATTGCGGCTGATCTTTTGCACATCGATCAAGTCAACACTACCACCATGCGATTGTACCGCCGCAACCTTGACCTGCGCCGAAGTGACAGGCATGACCACCGTACACTTTTTCCCAAGCAGCTTGCAGGCGTAGGCCACCGCCTGCCCATAGTTGCCCGACGATGCAGTCACGATGCGCGACTCTGCAACACTCGACAACAGGTTATAGGCCGCCCGGAACTTGAAGCTGCCAGTATACTGGAAAGTCTCGCTGGCGATAGTGATATCGCATCCCAACTGCGCCGAAAGCGTCTCGCTTTGCAAAAGCAGCGTTGGCCGCACATAGCGCGGCAGCATCTCCCACACAGAGGTGATGTAGTCGTTGGTTAGTTGTGGGGCTGATTCGTAGCGCGGCATGGTGGTGCTCCCAGGTTAATGATTCTACTTTTCCTTTGTTTGTCAAGTGAAATTTTAGCACATCATTGACGTAACAAAGGTAGCAGTTAACATTACCAGGGGTAACTGCTACCTAAACTTATCGAGGGTGGGAGTAGTTTTTTTACTCCCCTGCTCCAGCCTCTGCTTGAGGGAACGGCCCTACTGCTGAATCAGCCGTAGCGGCCTCCTCAGGCTGTGGATTGCGCTCCCGTAGTATCTGGTACAAAATGATTGAGCCGAAGGTGGCTACGCCGATACCGCCGATGGTGAAGCCGCCAATGGTCAGGCCGAAATTGACATCACGCACGCTGATCATGCCAGCGCCGATGGTCAGTGCCACGGCAGCCGTCACAAGGTTGCGGCTCTTTGAGAAATCGACTTTGTTCTCAACCCAGATGCGCCCTCCGGTGACGGCGATCAGGCCAAAGAGCACGACAGCGAGACCACCCAGGACTCCACCGGGGATGGTCGCGATCAACGCGCCAAACTTGGGGCAGAAACCGAGCAGGATGGCAACCAGGGCGGCGATAATGAAGTTGAGACTGGAGTAGATGCGCGTTACGGCCATAACGCCGATGTTCTCGGCGTAGGTTGTCACTCCCGTACCCCCGCCGAAGCCTGAGACGATGGTGGCGACTGCATCACCGAGGAAGGCGCGTCCCAGGTACTTGTCCAGGTTGCGTCCCGTCATGGCTGCTACTGCTTTGACATGACCCGTGTTCTCGGCGACAAGGATGATGGCGACCGGCGCAATCAGGCTCATCGCGTTCCCATTGAAGACTGGCGCGGTGAAGTTGGGCAGACCGATCCAGGCGGCTTTGGACACACCACTAAATTGAATGGCCGAGCCGTATCCGAAGCCGTTGGCGAAAATGAGGTAGACGATGTAGCCGATGACGCCACCCAGCAGAATAGGGAGGCGGCGCAACGTGCCAGGCGCGTACACCGCGACCGCGGCGGTTGCCAGTACCGTTACGATTGCCATCACCGTATCAAATGAGCTGCCACTGGCGTCGTTGATGGCGACCGGTGCCAGGTTTAGCCCAATTACCATCACTACCGCACCGGTGACGACAGGCGGCATCAGGATTTCGATCCAGCGGGTGCCTGTGTACATCACGATCAGGGCGATGATGCCGTACAGAACTCCGCTCGCGATAATACCGCCGAGAGCTACGCCCAGGTTTGGATTTAGCCCGATACCCTTGTAGGCCGTGGCGGCGAGGACGACGGCGATGAAGGAGAAACTGGACCCCAGGTAGCTGGGGACACGCCCACCTACGAGTACGAAGAAGATGAGTGTGCCAATGCCGGAGAAGAAGATTGCGGTATTGGGGTCAAAGCCCATGATGATGGGCGCAAGTACCGTTGCGCCAAACATAGCCAGCACGTGTTGCAGGCCCACGAAAATTGTTTGTCCCCAGGGAAGACGCTCATCCGGCGCTATGATACCGCTTTCTTTGACAGTCCAGCCCGTGAAATAGCCCTTCCGTTCGCTTGTTTCAGTTGCCATACATAATCCTCCTGAATGAAAATGGATGAAGATGAATCCTACTTATGTACATGGAACAAAGGCACGATGCGCGGATGTTGCGCGGTTCACCTCCTTTCAACAACTTGTTGCGATGCCAGGAGCGGCGATTGCGAGGGATTTACCGGTAGTATACCATGAGTAAAAGTCTTTGTCGATGTTTGCATTTCCTCGCCTTTTTGACGCATACTACCTCCATATCTACTACTTTTGTTTGTTACTGAATAGGAAATGGGGTAAAACATAAACCTGACAGGCAAGAGAAGCGATTTCCACGTTTTTGCCAAAACCCACGTTATAAGCTAAACTATAACGTGGGTTTATTTTATAGTGTATAAAAACCGGAAAAACCGAGAACGAGAAAGGGGATACTACGATGACAAATTCACAAGAACTTACAACTACGATTCGGGTGCGTTTGAGCGCGCACGACGCGCATTATGGCGGACACCTGGTGAACGGAGCGTATATGCTCTCGCTGTTTGGCGACCTGGCGACCGAACTGGCAATTATTTGTGATGGAGATGAAGGGCTGCTGGTAGGCTATGAGAAGGTGGAACTGCTCGCGCCACTCTATGCTGGCGATTTCGTGGAGGCTGTCGGGCGTATCACGAAGGTGGGCCGTACTTCGCGCCGCATGGAATTTGAGTGCCACAAAGTTATTGCCTCTCGCCTGGATATCAGCGATTCGGCGGCGGATGTACTGGAAGAGCCGATTATAATTGGGCGAGCCACCGGCACCACCGTTGTAAAGGCAGATCGCCAGCGCAAGGCGAAAACAGCGTAGTATGATGATAGGAAGAAAGCCAGCAGATGTGCTGTTGTATTGTTCATTCTGGTAAAATATGCATAATCACGCAATTGAAAAGGAATGGAACAATGCAAACTGATACTCGTTCCGTGCGCGAGAAAATTCTGGCTGCTGCCGTGCAGTTGTTCGCTCACTATGGCTATCACGCCTCCACTATGCGCGATATCGCGCGTATTACTGGCATCCAGGCCGCCAGTATCTACTATCATTACGCCAGTAAACAGGCGCTGCTGGTGGAGATTATGGACACGCACATGCGCAACCTGAACGGCAATCTGCAACGCATTATGCAGGAAACTTCACCTATCGAACAACGCCTGCACGAGGCGATTGCAAACCATATTCGCCTGCACACCACTTATAAAGCGGAGTTTTTTATTATCGATACGGAGATTCGCGCCCTCGAGGAAGAGCAGCGAGGTGTTATCCTGCCCTTGCGAGATCAATATGAAATGCTACTTCAGGGCTTATTGCGAGAGGGCATGGAGCAGGGCGTTTTCCGGCAAGTTGACATAAAAATAGCGTCGTATGCCTTGATTGCCATGTGTACAGAAGTGGCAACCTGGTTCCGGCCCGATGGGAGATTGAGCGTGCAGCAGGTAATTGATATTTATTCACACATGATTACTGATGGGATACTGGTGGCAAAAGTTGCTGTTGGAACGCCGGGGGAATCAGCGCGTACTTGACCCCTCGCTTTTGCAGCAGCAACTGCAATGCTTCTAAGGCTTTGGCAAGTGGGAGACGGGCGGTAATCAACGCTTCAACATCGATGTGTTTTCCTTGAATGAGATCGAGCGCCTGCGCGAAATAGGCAGGTGTGTGATGGAACACACCCGTGAGCGTTAATTCGCCGTAATGGAGCGGGTGCGTGGCAAGATTGACAGATGTACCCGCCGGACAGCCACCGAAGAAATTGACCAGTCCGCCGGGGCGCACTACCTGTGTTGCCAGCGTCCAGGTCTCAGGAGTTCCGATCGCCTCAATGACGATATCCGCTCCGCGCCTGGAATCAGTTTCAGCTAAAAGCCTATCTCGCTGGTCTTCGAGCGAGAACCCGCTCACGTCCAGTACTCCTTGTGCGCCATACGTGCGGGCCAGCGCGAGTCTTTCCACGCCATGTCCCGTCATAATGACTCGCGCGCCCTGTAAGCTGGCAAGCGCCGCGAGCAGCAATCCCAGGGGGCCAGAGCCGAGAATGATAACGGTGTCGCCGGGCATGATGGAGCAGGCATCTACTCCATGCAGGGCGCAGGCCAGTGGTTCTGTGAGAGCTGCCGCGATAAACGAAGTCGAAGATGCGAGTTTATACAGATTCTGGCGCACAATTGGTTCGGGTACGAGCAGGTATTCCGCATAGGCCCCATTGAGAAAGAGCAATTGCTCGCACAGGCTGTAGCGTTGGCGCTGGCAATAATAGCATCGCAGGCACGGCGCGGAATTGGCGACGACAACAGCATCACCTTCAGCGCACCGTGTCACGCCCGCGCCGGTGGAGGCCACTACGCCCGATACTTCATGTCCAAAGCCAGAGGGGGGATGCTGGAAAAGCAGGGGATGCCCGCGCCTGTAGGATTTCACATCCGTGCCGCATGTCGTTGCGGCCGCAACCTCTAGCAGCACTTCTCCTGGCCCCGGAAAGGGTACCGGTCGTTCTTCAAGACGTATATCCATTGGCGCATAATACATGGCGGCCAGCATTTCCATTTTGCCTCCTCTTTTCCCGTCCTCATTGAACATTGCTTGAGCATACATGAGATATACTATGAATGATAGGCACATGTCAATTGTACTAGCAAGGAGAGATTGCGTGCCTTCCTTGCAAGCAAGGAAAATTCTTATAGTCATAAGGGGAGTACCTTTTGACAACCGGATGCAAAAATCTGGTAAATTGTTGGAAGTCCTATGCATATAGAGCAGAATTGATCGACTTAGTTTGATATTTCAAATCAACTTTTTTATGCACAGGTAAATTGTTTCGGATGACAGTCTTTTCCCGGCGTATTATTGTACTGTGAACTCATAACACGGAAATATTTTTCTAAATCTTTAGAGAGGGGTCTGAATACATCACTCGTACCCGGACTTGTTTCTCCAGGAAACCTGTGCTACGATAGGTTCTGATAGTCCCAACCTATCAGAACCTATCGTAGCACCTCTATTTTTAAGCTGGCAAAGGATAACTATGGACAGTTTTTTCGACGATGACGAGAGCAACGAACTCGTTGTATCTTCACCCGGACAAACGCGAGTAAGCATGCTGGCTATCGAGGCAGAGTTGCTTGGTGAACTGGCGCGAGCAGCGGATGATTTTGCGCGCAATAATATGTTTACCGAGCGGCAGCGAACAAAAGCGTGGAACAGCGTTCGTAAGGAGATCGCTGCTCTCTCCAACTTCATGCTATTTCTTCAACAGAGCGCCGACCTCTCACTTTCCTTCCACCTCGCCGAGGAGCCACATCTCTGGCAGGCTGTGACATTTGGCCTGGTCAAACTATTTTTGCGCTGGATGCAGCTAAAGGGGTACCGGATCAAGACCATCAATGACCATCTTGATGTCATCAAGCTCTATGCGCGGTTGGCTCATGACGCGGGCTTTCAGACTGCTGACCAGCTCATTTCAATTACGAATATTCCGCGCATTCGTGGCGCGCAGGCTGACCGTATTGATATTGAGCGCGAGCAGCAGGATATTCCCACCAATATTGGTCATAAAAAACCTGAGCCGACATTCCTGGAACAAGAAGAATTTCAGGCGCTCTTGAACCGTCCAGATACGCCGCAGGGATGGCGCGATCTTGTTGCCATTCTCTTAATGTATGACCTTTCGCTACGCCCCAGTGAAGCCGTCAGCCTGAAACTTAAAGATCTTAACATGGATGAACGAACGCTCCGTATTACGCGCCATAAAACACATGACCAGCAGAAAGCCCGCCTGACCCGGCGATTGTACGATGCCCTGACGCGCTATTTGAGCCTGCGACAAGATCGTTCACCCGAAGCGCCTCTCCTGGTGCGAAGCCTGAAAAATGAAAAACTGGTCGAGAGGATTCCACGCGCCGAACCACAGGTAGAGGCTGCCAGACGAGGAGGCCGCCGCCCATATTCACCCAACAGACCGCTTTACGCGCAACGACAACCAACCAGTGAGATGACCCGATCAGCCAGGCGGAAAAAGGTAAAAGGGGAAGTAGAACTGTGGACACCCCCGATTACTACACGCGCGCTCGCCAAACATGTGCATCTTATCGGTTTGAATATTGAGGAAGAACTGCACCAGGCAACTCGTATGCCAGAAGAACGGCTGAACCTCACCAGCTACGATGGTCGGCACGAGTGGACACGCAGAGCCATTCGTAGTGGAAGCGACCCCATTGCTGTTACCAAAGCTGGTGGATGGAAGGGCCATTCAGCGATGGTAGCTCGCTACTATGGCGAACTGGATATTGTCAATGAGGATATCATTCTGGAGTGAAAGCGATACGGCAAAAGCATACGAGAATCACTCCCAAAACCCCCTTCCTCCACTATTGAACATACGTGAGCAGATAATGACTATAAGAAATCCTTATGTACTCATCCATGTAATTGAAAGAGCGAACGGAATTCCATACCGCTTGATATATTTTCGGCCATGCTCGTAAAAGTTCCGTTTGCAATCAGACGCGCACGGAAAAGATCGATGCACACATACAGTTATCCGTCTCGTTCAGTTTTATAGAGACAAATTTCCTAAAATCCTTGTGCTAATAAGAAACCTATAGTATACTTGTTCTAAGTTTTGAAGTGGCCTTTCACAGGTGATACAAAGTGGAGGTTTTTATGGATGTACCGGCGGTTGCGCCGTGCGCGCTGGTGATCCTGCCGCACGCTCTGCGAGAAAAGGTGGGAAATAGAGCATCGCTCAAGGTTTGTGGGCATACCGTGCGTGAAATCATCGCCGCGCTTGACCATGATTATCCTGGATTAGGCTTCAACCTCTGTTATGAAACTGGTGAACTGCGCCCCTATATAAACATCTTTGTAGATCGTGAAAATAGCCGCTTTCTTCAGGGATTGGACACACCGGTGCGCGAGGGTGCGACCGTTCACGTCTTACAGTCGGTCGCTGGCGGTTAATATCACATGGTAATTTTGAAGACATCGTTGCCGCATCACAAGGAGGACTTCTCATGAGCGATTCCACAACCTTTGCGCCCGGTACTATGCTCGTGCTGGTCGGGACCAAACGAGGTCTCTTTCTGCTTTCCTCGCGTGATCGCGCCCGCTGGGAAGTGAACGCGACAGGGCTATCTGGTAGCCGCGTATTCTACGCGACGCTCGATCAGCGCAGCGGACATCGCATGTTTGCTGCCGACAATGGCGACTTTTTTGGCTCGTTTTTACGCTATAGCGACGATTTTGGGCAGACCTGGCACGAGCCGGAGCAAGGTATCCAGTTCCCTGAAGGCAGCGAACAGAAGCTGGAAAACATCTGGACTATCGAGCCGGGTCGCCATTACGAACCTGGAACACTGTACGCAGGAATAGACCCGGCCAGCCTGTGGGTCAGCAACGATAATGGAGTTCATTGGAGCGTAAACGAGGGTCTCGCCAAGCATCCCACACGCGATCTCTGGCAACCAGGCGCGGGTGGGCTGTGCCTGCATACCATTGTGGTCGATCCTACAAACGCGCAGCGCATGTGGGTAGGCATCTCCGCCG
>DAHVFL010000063.1 GCA_027316975.1 Chloroflexota bacterium
ACTCCGCGCTATTACTGTTACCAGCAGGTGTTTACCCATGAGCGCCAGGTATACACGCGCACCAGCCTGCTTGCTCGCGTGCGACTGGAACCCTGGGACGCGCGCGTGGTGTTGCCCCATGAACATACCATGGCGAAACCAAAAAGCGACCGATTGAAACTGATGCAGTCCTGTGCGACCAATTTTAGCCCTGTCATGAGCCTGTATGAAGACCCGCAGGGACGTATGCGAAAATTGCGTGGCGCGTATACCGCCAACGCAGAGGTCCAGGTGACGGATGAAGCTCAGGAAGAGCATCGTTTGCAGCCAATTACTGACGTAGAGCAGATCGCGCTTATCCAGAATTTCTTCGAGGAGCGTCATTTATATATCGCGGACGGACATCATCGCTACGAAACCGCGCTCAATTATCGCGAGGAAGTGCGGGCCATGCGCAAACACCTGCACTATGACGATGCCGCGAACTTTGTCATGATGGCGCTGATCGATAGAGAAGATCCCGGATTGCTGGTTTTACCGACCCATCGCTTGATCTCCCACCTGGAACCGGACGCGCTCAACGCCTTGAGCAGCCAGCAATTGGGAAGTTTCTTTACGGTGCGCGAGATGGCAATGGGTGATTATCCGCCGGAAGCGCCGCTACTCATGCTGGCCCAGGCGGACCATACCGCGCCCTCTTTCGTCATCTGCGCGGCAGAGCAAAGCTGGCTAGTCAGCCTGAATGAGCAGGGGAAGGCTCGCATGGAACAAAGCGGGCATAGCGCGGCCTGGAACAACCTGGATGTGGCCGTGGCGCATACACTGGTTTTAGAGGAATTGCTCGGACTGAACGCCGCGCATCTGACGGCAGGCACCCATGTGAGCTTCACGCGGGATGCCCGCCAGGCCTTGCAAGCGGTGCAGCAAAAAGAAGCGCAGGTGGCCTTACTCCTTAATCCAACGCGCGTGCGGCAGATTTGCGATGTGGCCGAGGCGGATGACCGTATGCCGCAGAAATCTACCTACTTTTATCCCAAATTGATCACCGGACTCGTCATGAACCCCTTGTGGTGAGGACTATACGAGAGCGAAGGACCTGTAGCCGGGCCAATTTAGAACATAGGATCATCATCTTTTGAAATGATGTCTAAGGGAGAGCTTTTCTCAAAGATCTCGGTCATGAGGCGCATCAGGCCATTTTCCAGCGTGCGATGCATCATAGCGCGCAGGAATGGCTGCTCTTGCGGGGGTACGCCTGAAGACGGATGAAGCATCGAGGCTACCGCGCTCATCAGACGCGCTTCATCGTCGCGTTCAACCTGTTGGAAAAGCGCGCCCTGGCGGCGCAGTCGCGACTCGTAGAGCAGACGCCACGGATCATCGATGACCTTTGCTAGCGCCTCGCTGACGACTGCCTCTAGTTTAGTATTCACTGCATCAGTCTTGTGTGGCCCTTTACGTCTGCGCCCGCGTGGATTTGCCACTCCACTCATTTGAGAAGTATAGGGACCGATAAAGGGTCGAATTACATCAAACGGGGCGTAATACCATGAGGTGAACTCTGGCAGTGTGTACAAATCTTGCCCGCGCTGCGCCAGGATTGCCATTTCCGGGTCATATGGACGAGGCTCTACTATGGTAATGGCTGGTGGCGTCGATTTCTTCGTTGTGTCTCCCCCCTCGATCAGAGGCCGCCAGACGGCATAGGCGACGGAAACTTTGTGCCGCGTGCGTTTATTGATAGTGCGAGCTTCAGCAATTACAGCGCGGCAATAGTCTAATGGCACCTCGAAGCTGTTAAAACCCTGCTCTTCCATACCCTCTACCAGCTCGTCCCAGTGCGCCGGCTCCATCTCATCGGTCCCATAGCAATCTTTGATGCCCCAATCGTCCTGAAACAGCACGTTCACGCCCTTTAACAATCCATCTTCGCGCTTCCAGGACATCAGTATCATTTGCGCGCCGGCCCCATCAATAAAGCTGACACGCGCCTCGTGCAGGGGTTGCCGTTGATACTCGTATACCTGAGCCATAGCCGCGTCTTCGGTGCCGGGACTGGAATGCATGGTCAGCCGCCCAAGCGTGGCACGCGCCTGTAGCTTCACCTGCCGGTTTGAGTGATTCGCCAGCAGGTAATTGAGCGCAGGTATGGATTCGTGCGCGGCAATTGGTCCCAGTTGCTGGAGAGACTCGATGGTTGCCAGCACTATCTTAGTAGACTGGTTATCCAGCAAAGGAAGCAACAGTTTGCTGGCGCGTGAGTCCTGGCTCATACCTAACCAGCCGATGAAGCCCAGACGCCTCTCCATCGGCATACTCAGCACATCTTCCAACACCGATTCTATGCCCAGTTCGCTGCGCCCCACCAGTTCCAGCAGGCGCATCTGCATCTGGAGCATGGCCGCTTCAGGATCGTTCAAATAATCCACGATACCATCATCCGCCATCTCCGAGCCAAGTTCTTTCAGCACCGGCGCCAGCGTGAGTTTGGCAAAATCGCTGATGGTTGGGTCCGCGACCAGGTCTTCTATTTCTTCCAGGTCAAAGCTGGTCGCCAGTTCAGAGAGAATCAATACAGCAGCAGAGTACGCTGTCAGATCATTGGAGCGCAGTAAATGAAGTACCTTGTCTCTTGCCCCGTCGGTCCATTCTTCATCCAGGCGATCAAAATAATGTGATAAAGTGGTGGGGTCTAAATCGTCCCTGCGGCTCATCGCAAGCAGAATACTGTCTATACTTTCCTGCGGAGGCCCTTTGCGTCCTCGTGGCATAAATTCGCTGCCTTTCACAACAGAGATTAACATTCATTACAGTTTCTTGCTCATCTATGGTGTTGGTGGAGTTGCACAGGTGTAATGGTTGTCCAGAGCATTGTATCACGAGAGAGCGGGTTCGTCTATCACAAGCCTCAATACCGACCCTCCGTATCATAAAGCCGCGCAGGGCGAATCAGCGTTGAAGTAGCGGGTGAATTCAGGGTATGCGCGGCTTCCGCGAGTAGGGCGAGGCTGATAAGGAAGTCATCGTGTCCATCAGCGGGGTCAACGTAGAAATCGAGGGTTTCGGGAGCAGGCAGGCGATAGCGGGCGCGGCGCAACTGCTGCCAGCATTCGTTGTAGATAGCCGTCGGAGCTTGCTGCGGCGCGTAGAGTTTGAGGCGACCAGCATTGATTAGCGCCAGCATCTGGTAGGCCAGTCGAGATTTTGCCGGACGGCTAAAGGCGAACGGCACGATACGGTCCGCGCCGAATTTAGACAGCAGCAGCGATGCCAGGCCCGCCCCCAGGCCCGTAGCATCAACCACCAGCGAGCGGATACCCCACTGTTCGACGAGCGCGATCACTGCGGCGTATTGCTCAAGATGTGACCGGCCCGTCCACCAGTAATGATGAATAACATCGATGCAGGGCAGGCTCAGTTCATTGAAGAAGACTCGCCCAATGGTAATCACGGAACTGTCGCGCTTGCTGCTGGCAAACGAGTTGCCGCTTGCTAGCCCCGGCGCGGCGGGTCGATCTTCTCCCGCCACATCCATTCCCGCGATATACCAGCCATCTGCGCCGGGAGCCTCCTCCCAGAGATGCGAACCCTGCAAGAGCGTGCGTTGCAGGCCATTCAACAAGTAACCCGCGCCACTGATGGAATGCAGGAAGTACTGGGTCTGGATGGCAGGATGGTCTTCACCCAGGCGAGCAATTTCATGCTCAACGAAGGCGCGATACTGTGGGTTGATGGCGGCAAGCTCGCGCCAATCAAACTCAAAATGGGTGCGCAAACCTCCCTGTTGCTGCGATTCCAGGTTGACCGCGCGTTGTTGCGCAAGCAAGGTGCTATCCGACCACGCGGTACCGTACAAAATTGTAGTCGCGTTCGAGGTAGCCGCCATCGGGCGAAAATCGCGATCAAACTTTTCAGGCGTGACATCTTGCGCCTCGTCAATCTCCAGTAAAATGTCGGCAGTCGCTCCTACCACGTTACTTTCTTGCCCCGCCGAATAAAACATGACACGCGGCCCCGTATGAGTGCGCAGCAGCGAGGATTCGGGGCGCGGCGCAAGCCCGACAATATAGCCGGAACTTGTCCAGATGCGCTCGCGTATAAAAGGCGTATCGAGCATCGAAAGCAGGCGCAGGCGACTGGTTATGATCTGCGGCGTGAAGGTCGGCGCGGCCTTTACAATGGTGCCCTGCGGCATAGTCATAAGCAAATACGCCTCCAGCACGGCTGAAAGCTGGTTTTTACCCGACTGCCTCGCCATCATGACCGTGATAATTCGACCATGCCCCCCTTCAATAGAGTCCAGGATAGCACTGGCAACCTCGCACTGGTACGGGTAGAGAGGCTTGCCGAGGACCTGCAGGGCAAAGCGAGCGATAGAAGATTCAGAATGTTTCATATGTGGTGTTATATGTGGTGACGAACGAGGTAAAGCTGACGACTTCGGTGATATCCAGCATATCGCCGGATGCTTGCTTGTTAGTATACCATGCATAGAGCGCAAAAACAAGAGCACGCGGACAGGGCGGGGGCAGAGCCGCCTTTCACTGGGAGGTTTTTTAGGAAAGGGGCAGCGAGTGGAAGCTGTCATCCTGAGCGTAGCGAAGGATCTCTCGTCGGCAGCGCGCAGATCCTTCGCTACGCTCAGGATGACAGCCTCTGGCGACCGGCGCGTTTCAAAAACCTCCCAGTGAAAGGCAAGCCCCGCCTGGTCCGTTGCACAACCTCATTTTTTGTTGTATAATATTAGAACAAATATTCTAATTTTCGGGAAGTGTTAGAGAAGCAGAAGCCGTATAAACGACGGAAAACAAGCATGATTACTATTACTACTCGTCAAGGGAAAGATGTTGAAATCGTGTTGGAGAGCGAACTATGCTCTCCTATGGATATGGGAGAGCGTGTGCGCGCCTATTGTCACATTCATGGAAGCGATCACCAGCGTTCTCTCTCAATCAATAAAGCGACCGGCTGGGGTCATTGTTTCAACGCGGCCTGCGGGGCTACCGTGCTGGTTGTAGAGTGGAATCGCGCCCTGGCGAAACGCTTGCTTCATTCTCATTACCAGGGCCTTACATCAGCCGCCCTGCCTGGGTATGCGCCTCCTTCGCAAGAGTCGAGATACAGGCAATATGCATTCCAGCCCATGCTGTTGCCGCCGCCCAGGTCGATTCCGCAGTGGCAACAGGATGAACTACACGCGCTGTGCGAACTTGATGGGCAAATGCGCTGCGCGCTCGTGTATACGCGGCGAGCGCGGATGTATCTGAGCGAGCGCGGCATTCCGCTCAAAGTTGCGCTGGCAACGGGTGTCGGATATCTGCCGTCTGCGCTGTTGAACGGACCAGATATGCGCAAGCAGCGCGGTTTATTGCGCAGGTGGGCTGATCGTATCGTCTTCCCGCTCAGCTCTCCGGAGGGGCGTGGATACATCGGACGTTCGCTGTGGCGCTGGCAACCGGGCATGAATGAAACGACGCACAAAGTTTTACTCGAGCGATCAGGAAGTCCCAGGAGATGGATCAAGACCTGCCCGGCGGGCTGGTTTAGCGCGGCCAGTGAGGACGTTCCGCGCGCCATAATTCTCGTGGAAGGCGCGTTTGATCGCCTGACGTTGCTGGCGGCTGGCTTTCAGGCAAACGACATTATTGCGCTTGTTGGCACTGCCGCGCCCGTTGACTGGCTCCCGGCGCAGGTCAAAACAATCGTGCTGGCGCTCGACGGAGACGAGGGTGGTCAGGAGGCCAGCAACCGGCTTGCCCATCAACTGGTGCTGGCAGGCTTACAGGTAAAGCTATGCCCACCAGGCCAGGATGGTTGTGGCAAAGACTGGAACGAACGCTGGCAGCGCATGGGACGCAAAAGCATCGCCTCTGTGTTTGAAACATTTTACGAGGCGCGGTCGGCGTGAGCGGCTCCCCCTGGCTCTCGCGAGCTACGGAATCACCGTCCACAGGATAGGCCCGTCGGTGCCGAGTTTATCGGCGAGGAAGTTTGTGTTGCGCTGGATATCGACAAAGTAGATGCCCTGTTGCACATCGTTCATGGCAACAACCAGCTGGTTTCCTGCTGAGGCCGACCAGGACAGTGCTGAGGCCGCGCCTTTCAATGTGAGAGAGCGTGGAGTGCCGGGCGCTTGCGCGTTGGCGATACCTATGCGTGTGCCAGTGCTATACGCTACCTGCTGGCTATCCACCGACCAGGCAGGGGCGGGAGCGTAGGCAACGCTGTTGGCGACGGTTGTGTCAAGAGCCGTGCTTGTGTTTACAATATGGAACGCGCCAACGCCTTCGGAAAGCGAATCGAGATAGCCAATAGACGCGCCACCGGGCGACCATTCAGCAAAGTTGACCTGCCTTCCCCTGGTCAGTTGGATGAAGCGAGCGCCCGATGTTACGTCGATGCGCCAGATATCGCCTGCGCGCCCCGCGATAGAAGTGATGACCATCCAGCTACCCACGCCGCCGTGACCGCTGCGGCTGTAGATAGCCTGCGCGTAATCGCCCGCCTGTATTAATTTCGCCCCGGCGCTGCTATCCGTGCCAACAGAATGCACCCACAGGCTGCGCACATGACCAATGCTGCCAACGCTCCAGGTAATAGCAGGGGCATTTGTGTCTGGCGACCAGTCCAGCGTAAGCACGTTCTGACCCGCGGTTGCTTTTGCGCCTATACCATCAGCAATAGTCAGTATGCTATTTATTTGTGTATTGTAATCAAGGATGCTTGTTGCATTCTGGTAGCTTACTTCAAAAGCGAGGCGCGCACCATCGGGCGACCACGTCGGATGCGAAACGCTGCCCGGCATTGAAACAACAACCCGCGTGGTTTTACCAGTGACCGTCGAATAGATAAAGAGCTGCGTTTGTCCGGTTCCGGTCGGATCACCCACAAATGCCAGCCGGGTTCCATCAGGGGACCATCTCAGGCTGTTCGAAATGGTTGCCCAGGTGGCGGTATCCTGGATCGATGCAGGCGACTTGCTCGCGTTCAACAGGGACGGATTGATGGCCGTATCTTGCTGCCCATCGCTGCGAATAATATGGACACTGGCCTTTTTCAAATCAATATAAGCCAGCATGTTACCCGTCGTTCTGCCCGGCAAGGTAGCTACGACCCAACCAGGAGAGACGTTCACATTGGCCGTTGTCAACTGCTCAGGCCGCGTGCTCGTGCCATCAGCGCGTTCGCTCCACAGCATAGTATCGCGCAGAAATACAATGCGCGTTCCGGCTGAAAGCGGACCCGGTTGCAGACCTGCCGGCGGTGTAAAACCTGGACGGTTGCTCGTAGAAGGCTGACGAGACAAGACAAAGATGCCGGCAACCGCTCCCAGGCCGATCGCTATAATCAGCGCGGCGGCGATAGTCACGATGAGAGTGCGGCCGCTACTCGAGCGCCTGCGCGCGGGCGGTGTTTCCATTTTAACCGTGGGATGAGGCGCGGTGCTGCGCCCACCGGGAATAGCCACGAGATGCGGGCGACCGGGCGTATCACGGCGCGGACTTCTGGCCGCGGGACCAGGAACTGTCTGCCCGGCAGATGAGGCGTTTTCATGTGTTTCGCCGGTCAGTTCGAGAAAGTCTGGCGACGAGAAGATACGTTCGCGCAAGGCTGCATCGGGAGCAGCACGCGGGAGACGCGAGACAAGGGTATCGTTGCGGCGATAGTCGGCCAGCGCCTGCGCGCAACTTCGGCACGTTGAGAGATGAGCAGAAACCTGGTGACGTTCTTCGGGTGCGAGCATGTTGTCAAGGTACGCGCTTAGCAGTTCCTCAACTTGCTCGCAGTTCATTTTGTGCCTCCGCCTTGCTCTAGCAATTTATAATGCTCGCGAAACGATTGTCGCGCGCGCGAAAGATACATCTTGACACCGCTCTCGGCGATATTCAGGGCCTTCGCAATCTCACTGTAAGAGAAGCCTTCCTGAGTATACAGCAGCAGCGCAGCCCGGTAGTGATGGGGCATACGACGAAGAGCGGCACGGACTAATTCCGTTGTGCCGTAGATTTCCTGAGGATCAGCGCCATCAACATCCGCTGGTTCGTGATCGAGGTCTTGCCAGGGAAGCCAGGCGATCAGCTTGCGACGACGCAAAGCGTCATACGCTGTATTGGTTGCAATGCGATACAACCATGCTGACAGTTTCAGGTTCGCATCCATCTTTGGCAGCGCGCGAAACGCTTTCAAAAAGGTGTCCTGTGTCAGATCGTCTGCTTGTTCTCGGTCCCCAACCAGATGATACACGTAATTATAGATAGGTGTCTTGTATTCGTCGTAAATCTGGTCGAAGGACCAGGAAGATCCCGTAGTTTCCGCCCTGGCCATGCGCGATGCCCCTTCGATGACTATAGCTACCTACTTGACCGTTCCATACAAGTGATAGCGATGCATCTCCGAGCCGCGCAACAACTTTGCTCCTGCGGGTGCGGAAAGACTTATATCCTTCTGTGTAGTGGAACGGACAATTAATGCTTCCAGTAACATTATGATTATTGAATGAGTCCGGCATTCGTTGTGTTTTACTGTTACCCATGGTAGCATATTTGCCAGAATCCCTGAAATTAGTAGCCCTGAAGTTAGTACTAATGGGGGAAACATTGGTCGCCTCCTGCTTCCGCTTCCCCCCAATCCGTTTTACGCAATGCGCGGCCACCGAAGTCCCGTTTATTTGCCCATCAGTGGAGCGTATGGTACCATACAACAAGTACGATACCAGCGGGGGCCAGGGCGGGGCTTGTGCCCGCCCAATAGGCGTCAAGGTAACGAACTCTCGTATGAGATCGATGGCTGTGTGCCGGGCCGCTTCCAGGGCGGGGGCAAGCCCCGCCTTTCACTGGTAGGTTTTTTAAGAAAGGCATCAGCGAGGTGAAAGATGTCATTCTGAGCGCAGCGAAGAATCTGCATGCGACCCGGCGGGGGGATTCTTCGCTGCGCTCAGAATGACAGGCGAGATCGGCACGTTTCAAAAAAACCTACCAGTGAAAGGCAAGCCCCGCCCCTACCCTGTACGACCGGGTATCTGGTTCGTGTAGGGTACGGGCGACCCTTGCGGTCGCCCTGGAAGCCGGACCATGCCACTTTCGACCCGGCTTACCTTGACGCCTATTGGGCGGGGCTTGTCCCCGCCCTGGAAGAGAGCTATATATTAAGGAGCATAATCACCACATGACCGATGTGAAGCGCCTGCACGAAAAACGTACTGTCTGGTGGCAGCAAGACGGAGCGCATGGAGCAGTCTGCATGATTGACCAGTCACTCCTTCCGGGTGAAGTGGTCATTCTCACATTAACGCATGAACAACAGGTGGCCGATGCTATTGCCAGGCTCCAGGTGCGTGGCGCGCCAGCTATCGGCGTCACAGCCGCGCTTGGCATGGCGCTGGCAATTTCTCGCCTGCGTGACGAACAGGGCGATACGCTGGCAGTTGAGCAAGCCGTAGCGCACCTGCGCAACGTAGGCGAACTATTGCGCGGCACGCGGCCCACCGCGGTCAACCTGGCGTGGAGCGTAGACCGCATGATACGCCACGCGCAGCAAGCGGTTCGCGACGGGTGTTCGCTGCCAGAACTGGCGCAAGGAATGCAGGCGGAGGCACAGGCTATCGCCGGTGAAGACTTCGAGGCGTGTTTGCGCATGGGTGAATTTGGGGCGACGTTGATTGCCGATGGGGATACGCTGCTGACGCACTGCAACACGGGCTGGCTGGCCACTGCCGGTTGGGGTTCGGCTCTCGCGTCGATCTACGTCGCGCATCGCTCCGGCAAGAAATTGCACATCTTCGTCGATGAGACCCGCCCGGTGTTGCAGGGTGCGCGGCTGACGGCCTGGGAACTGCAACAAGAAGGCATCCCGCTGACGCTGATAACGGATAGCATGGCGGCTCACTTTATGCGTTATGGCGGCATCAAGGGGGTTTTTGTGGGGGCTGACCGCATCGCCGCCAACGGCGACGTTGCCAACAAGATTGGCACATACGGCGTGGCAGTGCTGGCACAGGCGCACGCCATTCCGTTTTATGTGGTAGCTCCCCGTTCTACCATTGATTTGAGCCTTGCATCTGGCGAACGCATCCCCATGGAACAGCGCAATCCCGACGAGATCACGAGCATACGTGGTATTCCTATCGCGCCAGCCGGCATCCACGCCGCCAACCCCGCCTTCGATGTCACCCCTGGCAGCTACATAACGGCAATTGTGACCGATGCAGGCATCGCTCGCCCACCTTATAACCAATCATTGCGCGCGCTTTGTGCCGGGTATCATGCTGTTGGGACGGGCAATGTGTAATGAATAGCGATATTATGTAAACGATCGCCGGCTACGTCGAGCAGACCCTGGGGATGAACATCTCAGCGATGCAACGCTGGCCTAATTTTTCTATGTGAAAGGGAGGATGGAAGAGTGTCCATTCTGGTTGTTGGTTCTGTTGCTCTCGATACAGTCGAGACACCCTTTGCCAGAGCAGAGGAAACATTGGGAGGCGCGGCATCCTATTTTACGACTGCCGCCTCGCTGTATAGCCAGGTCAACCTGGTAGCTGTTGTGGGCAGCGATTTTCCACAGGAACACCTGGAGTTCTGGCGCAAACGTCCTGTCAACCTGGCGGGCTTGCAAATGTGCGAGGGGCGCACATTTCGCTGGATGGCCCGCTACCATATGGATATGAACGCGCGCGATACGTTGGATACGCAACTGGGCGTCTACGCCGGTTTTCATCCCGTTATTCCCGATGAGTACCGCAGCAGCGACCTGCTCTTCCTGGCGAATATCCAGCCGGAATTGCAGATGGAGGTACTTGAACAGGCTCATACGGCGCGACTGACGGTGCTTGACACCATGGAACTATGGATCGTGACCGCCCACGCGCAATTGACCGAGGTTATCAAGCGCGTTGATATCCTGCTGATGAGCGAGGAAGAGGTGCGCCAGTACACCGGTCGCGCCAGCCTGGTCTCTGGTGTGCGCCACTTGTTCGATCTTGGTTTGAAATACGTGGTCGTGAAGCAGGGCAGCTACGGCGCATTACTCTTCAGCGCGGATGGCTCTTTCTTTAGCGCGCCCACCTATCCCCTGGAAGAAGTGATCGATCCCACCGGCGCGGGCGATGCTTTTGCAGGCGGTTTCCTGGGCTACCTCTCCACCGTCAAACCCGGTGCCAGCGGGCAATACAGCGTCGAAGATCTTCGACGCGGCGTGGTGCATGGCAACATTATCGGCTCTTTCGTGTGCGAAGATTTCAGTATTGGTCGCCTGCGCGTCCTGACGATGGACGACGTGGCCGAACGCTATCGCGTTCTGGTAGAATGCTCGCACTTCGATCCTCACTGGCATTTCGGAGGATAGGCGATGGCGGCGCATACGTGGGGTAGACATGATGATGGGGATTCACAAAAGCATGGAAGTATCGCTCCACCCCTGTCATCCTGAGCAAAGCGAAGGATCTGCGCGCTGCCGGCGAGAGATCCTTCGCTTCGCTCAGGATGACAGGCCTTTCACTTCGTTCCACCTGCGATTGCCCGCTTCTTTTGTGAATCTCCATCATCGCGTCCCCACATTTGGTAAATCATAGTAAAAATGGTACCATTATGTTTGTGACAAACCACAAATCACCTGTCGATATTTTCATGGAAGGAAAACTAGATTCATGACCACTTCAACGAAGGGCGATGTCAAAGACATCTCGCTGGCCGCTCGCGGCAAGGACCGCATCGAGTGGGCGGCCAAAGAAATGCCGGTTCTGCGGCTCATTCGCGAGCGTTTTATCAAAGACCAGCCTCTCAAGGGCATCCGCATGTCGGGCTGCCTGCATATCACCACCGAAACGGCCAATCTCGCCATCACGCTCAAAGCTGGAGGAGCCGACCTCGTGCTGTGCGCCTCCAACCCGCTTTCCACGCAGGATGATGTCGCCGCCGCCCTCATCAGCGAATATGGCATCCCCACCTACGCTATCAAGGGCGAGGACGAAGCCACCTATTATCGCCACATCAACGCGGTACTCGACCACCAGCCACAAATGACCATGGACGACGGCTGCGACCTGGTCTCCACCATCCATACCACGCGCACCGAACTGATTCCGGCCATCATCGGCGGCATGGAAGAGACAACCACGGGCGTCATTCGCCTGCACAGCATGGAGAAGAATGGCGTGTTGCGTTTCCCCGTGCTGGCGGTCAACGAGTCCGACACCAAGCACATGTTCGATAATCGCTATGGCACCGGTCAGAGCTCGCTCGATGCCATCATCCGCTCCACCAACATCTTGATCGCGGGTCGCGCAGTCGTGGTCTTCGGCTATGGCTGGTGCGGGCGCGGCGTGGCATCGCGCGCGCACGGCATGGGAGCCAACGTGATTGTGTGCGAAGTTGATCCGACGCGCGCCCTGGAAGCCGTCATGGATGGCTACCGCGTCATGCCAGGTATCGAAGCCGCCGCGCAGGGCGACATCTTCGTGACCGTAACAGGCGACATCAACGTCATTGATCGCCAGCACTTTGAGCGCATGAAAAATGGGGCCATCCTCGCCAACTCCGGCCACTTTAACGACGAGATCAACATTCCAGAACTGGAGAAGCTCGCCACCAGCAAACGCCGCGTGCGCGACTTCGTGGACGAGTATACCTACGCCGATGGCCGCCAGGTTCACCTGCTGGCCGAGGGGCGTCTCGTCAACCTCTCAGCCGCCGAAGGCCACCCTGCCAGCGTCATGGATATGAGCTTTGCTAACCAGGCCCTGGGCGCGGAGTTCATCCTCATCAACGCCAAAAGCTTGCAGCCGCGTGTCTACACCCTGCCCGCCGCACTCGACAAAGAGATCGCTCGCCTCAAGCTGCACGCCATGGGCATCCGCATCGATACCCTGTCCGCCGAACAGGACAAATATCTCAATTCCTGGGAATCGGGGACATAAGGCGGCCCCAGCTATGGAAGGCCAATTACCGGGGCGGGGGCAAGCCCCGCCCGTACCCTGTCCGGCCTGGTGCAAAAAATAAATCACACCCGTAGCTGTAGGGACGCGGGTGGATGCAGGGTGGATGGGTGGACCCTTGTGGGCGTCCTTCAGCTGTAGGGACGCGGGTGGATGCAGGGTGGATGGGTGGACCCTTGTGGGCGTCCTTCGTGCCTATCTCCCACAGCAACGCAACGGAGGCGCGCAGCACGAAGGACGCCCACTCTGGCGCTTTCCGCGCCCACCTCCTTTCAGTGATTTGACAACGAACACATTCGCACGTATAATTTAGTCAGGCAAGTGAAGCTGCCTGGAAGAACAAGAACCTGTACAATTGAACAAATGAAGCAGAAACTGCTCTCATCAAGAGAGGTGGAGGGAAACGGCCCGATGAAGCCCGGCAACCCGCCTGCGCAAGCGCAGGAAGGGTGCCAATTCCGGCGGAACTATCCGCGAGATGAGGGGAATCAAGCCATTAAAAGCTAACCCCCTGAGTCACAGGGGGTTTTTTACTATCTTTTTCCCCTGCATCGTTACCAGCCTGGCATTCACCGCGAAAGCCAGCTCAACCCCGACAACGAAAGGAGCGCAACCCTGACCTATGAGCGATTTTATGAGTAACCCGAAAACATTTTTTACCAGCGGGTCGGTGACGGAGGGCCATCCCGATAAGCTATGCGACCAGATCTCCGATGGTGTGCTTGA
>DAHVFL010000064.1 GCA_027316975.1 Chloroflexota bacterium
GGTGGAGCCTACTTCGCGCGCAAGCTCGATTCGCGAGCGATACGGATTTTTGTAATTCTTGTCGGCACAGGTATGACGATTTACTTTTTCTTACGCAGCATAGGGATACTATGAAACAACAAGATACTCACGAGGACGCGCCACATCAGCCTCTACTTTCCACCACCAATTCAACGGTGGAGGGCAAGCAAACGGGCGTGTCTGACGCGACAGCCAGCAAAAGCGACGGCGGCCAGGAGCAGCCCAATAAGTGGATCGTCTTTGCCATTCTGGCCGTTGGCATTTTTATGGCAACGCTCGATTCCTCCATCGTCAACATCAGCTTACCCACTATCGCGCGTTTTTTCGGCGTGCCATTGAGCGGCGCGATTGAATGGGTCATTATTGCCTACCTGGTTGTTACTGCTGGCGTGCTGCTAACAGTCGGGCGTGTGGCCGATAGCATCGGGCGCAAGCCGATATGGGCGACAGGGCTGGTTATATTCACCATTGGCTCTGCCATCTGCGGAGCTTCCGTTTCGCCTGGCATGTTGATCGCCGCGCGCGCGCTGCAAGGATTGGGCGGCGCATTCATTATGGCAATCAGCCCGGCCATGCTCACGAGCGCCTTCCCGGCCAGGGAGCGAGGGCGCGCCCTGGGCATGAACGCGGTAATTGTAGCGTTAGGCGTGAGCGTGGGACCGACGCTGGGCGGCATCATCACCGAGAATTTCTCGTGGCGCTGGATTTTCTACGTCAACATTCCGCTTGGCATCATCGGCATTATCGCCACGCTGCGCATATTGCGGGAAAGCGGCAGTCGCGGCGAAGGGCGTTTTGATCCAATTGGCGCGATCTTGCTGGCAATCGGGCTGGTAGGGCTGACGCTCGGCCTATCGTTCGGCCAGGAATGGGGCTGGAACTCGCCTTTGTTGACCGGCACGCTGGTCATGAGCGCGCTTGGCTTCACCGGGTTGATCTTTGTGGAGCGGCGCGTCGCTCATCCCATTATCGATTTCGTGTTACTGCGCAGCCGCGTCTTTCTTTCCGCCAATATTAGCCTGATTCTGAATTTCCTGGCGCTTTTCGCTGTCAGTTTCATGCTTCCCTTTTACCTGGAAGAGCTGCGCGGCTACTCTACACTGCAAGCCGGGCTGCTGCTCACTCCCTTACCTTTGACTATTGCCGTGATTGCTCCTTTTAGCGGCACATTGGCCGACCGCATCGGCACGCGCTGGTTGGCTTCCGGTGGGCTGGCAATCGCCTCTATCGGGCTGGTGTTTATCAGCCAGTTGAACGCGCAAAGTTCGACGTTTGATATTATCTGGCGCTTAGTCTTCACAGGAGCGGGACAGGCGTTGTTCCAGTCGCCCAATAACAGCGCGTTGATGGGGGCGGCGCCGCGCGGCCACCAGGGCAGCGCGTCCGGTTTCCTGGCAACAGGGCGCGTCGTGGGGCAAAGCTTGAGCGTGGCGCTGGCTGGCGCTATCTTTGCCAGCCTGGGCGGATCAACGGCGGGTGTGCTGCTGATTTCCAATCAAGTTCATCACACGCTTTCCCCTCAACGCATCAGCCAGTTGCAGCAGACCTTCGCGAATGGCTTCCATGCGGCATTTATCGTATGCGCCGGCATCGCCGCGATTGGCGTCTTCACATCATTAGTGCGAGGAAAAGTATGAACCGCACAGACCGCCTGTTAGCCATCGTACTCGAGTTGCAGGGCAAAGGGCGGCAGCGCGCCGAAGACCTGGCCGCTACTTTCGAGACGAGCAAGCGCACTATCTACCGCGATATGCTGGCGCTGGGCGAAGCGGGAGTGCCTATCGTTTCTGTGCCAGGGCAGGGCTATTCGCTGATGCAGGGCTATTTCTTGCCGCCGCTCAGCTTTACTACCGACGAGGCCACTATGCTCCTGCTCGGCAGCGATCTGATGGCGCAGAATTTCGATGCGCAATACCGGGCAGCGGCGCAATCCGCCAGCCGCAAAATCGCGGGCGTCTTGCCCGGTACGCTGCGCGACGAGGTGCAGTACCTGCAAAACAGCATTATCTTTGTTGCTGGCACACCCGGTACACCGGAGAGCGAGCGCCGCGTGACGCTGTTGCAACAACTGCGCCGCGCTATCATCCAGCGTTCGACGGTGCGCTTTTGTTACCACGCCCGTCATGCGCGTGAAGGCCAGGGCGAGCAGACGACCCGCGAGGCCGATCCCTACGGCCTGATTCATTTTCCGAGCGGCTGGCACATGGTCGCCCATTGCCATCTACGCCAGGACATCCGCAACTTTCGCCTCGACCGCATCGACATGCTTGAAGTCCTTCCCCGGACGTTTCAACGCCCGGCCGATTTTGTGATGCGCCAGGACCCTGAACGCGAGCGCGTGGCCCGCTCAATACTGGTGCGGGTACTCTTCGATGCCGGGATTGCGCGCTGGGTACAGGAAGCGCGTTCGTATTACATCACGCGTGAAGAGGAAACGCCCGAAGGGCTGCTGGTTACGCTCCAGGTGCGCCAGGAAAGCGAGATTATCCACTGGCTGCTCAGTTGGGGCCAGCACGTCAGGATAGTGGAGCCGGAGTCGCTGCGCTTGCGGCTGGTGGAAGAAACTGAGGGGATGCTGCGGAATTATGGGGGTTTGTCTACCCCCCGTGAATGCTGATTTCTTTTTGATAAAGGCGCTTACTAGTTTCGGTCGTCAAAATTCATCACGCACCGTTTTTCTTCTGCACAAAAAGAATTGTATAGTATTACAAGTATTCGTTTTGTCGCGCAAACTAAAGAAGAGGTACACCACCTGGCGAGCATCGCGGGTACAAACACGTGTAGGGTAGGGGCGACCCTTGCGGTCGCCCTGGCCAGAGGAGACATCACCATGTGCGGACGTTTCGCGCTTACCGTCGATATTGAGAAGGTCGCCAGAACATTTGGCGTGGAGCCGACCTTGAACACCGTGAAGCGGTATAATATCGCGCCAACTCAAAACGTCGTTTCTATAGTGCGCAACGGCACAACACACCTGGCGGAACTGCGCTGGGGCCTCATTCCCTCGTGGGCAAAAGACGAGTCCATCGGCTCGCGCATGATCAACGCCAGGGCAGAGTCGTTGACGGAGAAACCCAGCTTCAAGGGGCTGCTGCGCTCCAAACGCTGCCTCATCGTCGCCGATGGCTTTTACGAGTGGAGACAGGAGAACGGCCAGAAGACACCCATGTACATAACCATGAAGGATAGCGAGCCGTTCGCTTTCGCGGGTCTATGGGACAACTGGAAAAGTCCCGACGGGCAGCAATTGCGCACCTGCGCGATCATTACCACCCAACCCAACCAGGTCGTCGCCCCCATTCATAACCGTATGCCCGCCATCCTCTTGCCGGAAGCGCGCGAAGCCTGGCTCGATCCCGCCATCAAAGATGAACACCTGCTGGCGCACTGGCTCGCGCCTTATCCATCGGATGCCATGACTGCAAGAGCGGTCTCGCGTTTGGTCAATGACCCCAAACACGACAGTCCTGACGTGCTTGCATAAGGGTCAATCCCACCAGACAAATAGCACGCGATCATGCTCATCGTCCAAGTGGGTAAGGTGCATTTCCTCGTCTTCGCCGGGCGAGAGTACTTCTATCTCGCTCGGCTCCCAACGCTCTTCAACACGCTTTCGCAATTCTGGAAGGGCTTCGTCGTTGGTCCAGATATAGAGCGTATCAGCAGGCCAACTATCCCAACGAACGTTACGTAACATGCCGAGTTCTGTATAGGGATGATACTGCTTGCTATCTTGCTTGTTGAAAGCAAAGGGATATGGGAAACGTGTAGGAAGCACACTATACCAGAGGTCGCGCCAATCCAACAGGTCAGTTACAACGCGCTCTCCATCTAGAAGATTATAGCGTATATGCCGGAATAGCTCTAAGTGTAGTCGTTGGATTTCATTGATGTCTGATTGCTGCTGTTCCTCGCTCATTGGTCTGAGCCTCCTTTTTCTGTTGATTCCATCTTCTATTCTTTTTGCGCTTGAAAAGATGGCTATGCAAATTTTGCCGAACGTCGTCCCTACAGGACGGGCTAGCGCGCATTACCCGATTCGGTTGTCACAATTCATCAGGACGGGGCAGCGCGCATTACCTGATTCGGTCGTCACAATTCATCAGGACGGGGACCGACCAGGATCAAGCAGACTCGTCCACCGCCGGTCTCGCCTGTGTCCTGTCATCCTGAGCGCAGCGAAGGATCTCCTCCGCGCGGTCTCGTAAGCTTATCACGCAGATCCTTCGCTGCGCTCAGGATGACAGGGGAGCGCGCCTGTTGATTATGGAAAGAAAGCGGGTAGCATAAAAAATTTGTAGGGACGCGATTGATCGCGTCCCTACAAATTACTACTAATCCCGCGTCCGAAAGATCTTCACCCGGCGGTTCGGCTCTTTTCCCCGGCTGCGCGAGGCCAGGTTATAGCGCGTTGCCATCTGGTGTTGCAGGCGGCGCACATAGGCGTTGGCAGGCGGAAGCTCAGCTGTCGTCAGACCTTTGTTCAACACCTGGTGAATGGCGTCCTCGGTCTCTAACAGGACCTTCATGGTCTGGTCATCCTTCGAGGCGCCGTTTGACCTCTCCCGTTGTCCGTCCGTTTCGTCCTCGTCGTCATCCACCTGGTTTTCCACCGGAATGTCGAAGATGCGAGCCAGCGCGTGCTGCATCTGCGTGATGGTATTGTTCTTCAGGATAATCACGGTCTTACGCTCCTCCTCGGCCTGCTGCACCCGCTCAGGCTGGCGACGATAGTAGTTTTTGACCGTGATAACGGCGTCAGAATCGTGCTGGTTATTGCTGACGATGATTGGCACGCGCAGTTGACGCGCCGCCTCCGCCAGCCGGTCGCGGCTCACGCCGAACGGGTAGATGTGCAACGTCTTGAGAATGGGCAGGTGCTCAGGCGCGCCATCGGGCCGGTAAATGCCCTCCGCTACCATTGTAGGGACGCGATTTATCGCGTCCGCTACCCTCGCGTCCGCTCCTCGCATCTCCGCCACCCGCGTATCCTCCATCGTCATCAGGCCCGCCGGGTTGTGCCGGTTGACATCGGCAGGCGACGTGCCAGTTGGAGCTAACGCTCTTACCTGCAAGGGCCGCTGGACATGCAACTGCCCGCGATTTCCGCCGCCATTGCCGCCATTCCCCCCACCGCGTGGATTGGATGGCCCGGAACGCCGCATCGCGTTCCAATCGTTCTCAAAGCGCCCGCCATCGTTACGCGGTGATGTGCCGAAGCCTTCGACCCCCCACGTCGGCACATCCATGCCGCCACTCGTGATACGACGCGCTGTAACGCGCCCCGTCTCCTCGTCGCGAGTGCGCTCTTCGGCCATCACGACCTGGCCGCGCAGCATGGTATCCACCGTATCAGCCACGTCGCGGTGTACAACCAGCTCTTGCCAGCTTTGCTGCTCAAGCACCACATCGAAGGTTGGCGGCGCTTTACGCTCCAGAATGCTCTTTTGCGTGTGACGCCGCCGCGCCTCCTCGTCTCCCAGCGTGACGGTCTGGATGCCGCCCACCAGGTCAGAAAGCGTCGGGTTGACGAGCAGGTTGCCCAGCGAGTTGCCATGCGCCGTCGCCACCAGTTGCACGCCGCGTTCCGCGATAGTGCGAGCCGCGGCGGCTTCCAGTTCGGTGCCGATTTCGTCGATCACGATGACCTGCGGCATATGGTTTTCCACTGCCTCGATCATCACGGCGTGTTGTTCCGCCGTGCGCGCCACCTGCATACGACGCGCCCGTCCAATGCCGGGATGGGGAATATCTCCATCACCCGCGATCTCGTTGGAGGTATCCACCACAACCACTCGTTTATTGGCCTCGTCTGCCAGGACACGAGCTATTTCACGTAACAGGGTGGTTTTACCCACACCTGGACGACCTAAGATCAAGATCGATTGACCCTGTTCGACAATATCGCGAATCAGCGCGATACTGCCAGGCACCGCTCGACCAATGCGGCAAGTCAGGCCAATCACTTTCCCTTTACGGTTGCGTAACGCGCTGATACGGTGAAGCGTGCGCTCGATGCCAGCGCGGTTGTCGTCGCCAAATTCACCGATACGCTCGACCACATATTCGAGGTCGGCGTTGGTGACAGGCTGTGTACTTAGGATCACCTCCCCATCCGGGAACCGGCCCTCGGGCAAACGTCCGAGGTCCATTACGATCTCCAGCAGTTCGCTTCGGTTGTCGAGCCGATTGACCGCGTCGTGGATGCCTGGCGGCAATGATACCAACAGGGCTTCCAAATCGTCAGTGATCGTGTGTTGCATAGGCTATTCTATCACCTCATTGACTGGCGCGAATTGACCGTCCCAAGCCCCTTCACACCATATACAACTCGTTGTTCCAATGCCGGGACAGTGCGTGGATTCGTTGCGAACAGCGCAATGTGTCGCACGAGCGCAGCTTTGGTCGAGACGTGCTCAAACCCACTGGAACGCAGAGCATTAATGACGAGAGACTCATACTCCCGCACCTGGCAATAGATGGGGCGTTGATCTCTCTCCAGCAGCCGCTGAACACCGAACCGCAGGATCGGCTCGGCCAGTTCAGCATGTTCAGGATGAACCATGAGCGAGAGCTGGTGTGGGGCAGAGCCGTGACCTCGACTCAGCCGTAACCAGGCTCCTAAACGAACGCCAACATCGCACACATACGTCTCATCCCCTCGAGCGAGGGCTGTTGGTAACGGACGCAGCGAGCCGACGTAGAGCTTAGCCAGTTCTTCGCTGTTGTCCAGCATCTCCGCCATCTGCACCCGTTGCGGGGTGACAGCGCGGTAAAGCTGGTGCAATCCCCACACATGGTGGCGATTCCAGCGACGCAAGGTTGGCGCGCTGTACTCGCCCAGTTGTGACCCAGGCTCAAAAACATAGGTCAACTGGCGCGCATAGCGTTGAAACCCCATCTTCTGAAATAATTCGTAGGGGCCAGCCTCTTCACGCTCCTCTTCATCCTCAACCTTTGCGAAAATACGGAGAATGCCATGCGTGGATGCCATCCCAAGTACGTATTCGAGCAGCGCTGTCAGCACTTCATCGCTCGACGTATTGCCATTGACCATAGATGCCAGGTAGGCAAGATCCCAGGTCAGGCGTGATGGCCGCTCGCGCGCCTGCGCGAAACCGAGGATATGCCAGTGATCCTCACAAATCCAGGTGCGCGCGGCTGTAGTGACGGGGAAAATATTCCTCAGCAGTGGTGGCAGCGAAACACGATTCTCTACCGGTTCGAGCCAGCACACAAAGTTAGCGAATTCGTGTTGTTTGCTGCGAGCGCGACGGTCGATTGAGTAGATGATTCCCGGCAAGTCCACATATAGTACCGGTCGTATCATCCAGTGCTCCCGCGCCACATGTTAGAAACGCGCTTTACCGCGCCCCCAACATCCAACGCTCTCTAAGGGGCGGTAGGGACGCCCCTTGCGGGTGCCGTCCTCTACCCCCTGACGCTTTGTACTATGCGAAGAAAGTATTGATGGAAACGTAGGTCTCTTTGACCGTTTGCCTGTACTACCTCCGGGTGAAACGCCGTGCCTAACAGGTGTCCTTCACGGACAGCGACGATGGTCCCATCGTCGAGCGTCGCCAGTGCCTCCACCTCTGGCCCAACCCACTCAACGGAGGGGCCGCGAATGAAGAACGCGTGGAAAGCAGCTTCACCTAATGCCGGCACAGAGAGATCAGTCTCAAAACTTTCTCGCTGGCTGCCAAATGTATTACGACGAACGCGAATGTGCATCGAAGCCAGCAATGGCTGGCCCGCGAGCGCATTGTCCGTCTCACTCGCCAGTAAAATCAAGCCCGCGCACGTTCCCCACACCGGGAAACCCGCTCTAATCATCTGCTGCAGCGGCTCCTGTAAGCCGTACAACACCATCAACTTGCCAATAGCGGTGCTTTCACCACCTGGTAATATTATACCATCTAAATCGGTCAAATGCCTGGGGAGTCGTACAGCAATTCCCTCGACTCCCAATTTCTCCAGCATTTTCAGGTGCGCCTCAAAATCGCCCTGTAATGCTAAGACGCCAATGCGAAGCTTTTTTTGTGTAGTGTTAGTCATAATTGTCTGCTCATATGAAAGAGACCAGGGCGGGGACAAGCCCGGAGACGTTCTTCACTACTGTCATCCTTCACTACTGTCATTCTGAGCGAAGCGAAGAATCTGCGCTCGCCCCACGAGAGATTCTTCGCTTCGCTCAGAATGACAGATGGCGGGAGGCTCTGCCCTGGCATAGATTACCAGCCGCGGCGCGCCATCTGCTCGCTCTCCGGCAATTTATCCAGGTTGATACCAACCATCGGCTCACCCAGGTTGCGCGACACCTCGGCAACGATGCTTATGTCCTGGTAATGTGTAACGGCTTGCACAATGGCTTTCGCACGATTGAAATGTGCTTTCCGCTGTTCTGCTTCACTCAGGTGAGTGCCCGATTTGAAGATGCCCGACCCCACGAAGACGCCTTCCGCGCCCAGACGCATCATCAGCGCGGCGTCGGCAGGAGTCGCGCAGCCGCCAGCCGAGAAATTGACCACCGGTAGTTTGCCCGTTCGTGCCACCTCGCGCACCAGCTCATAGGGCGCGCCCAGGTTCTTAGCTTCAGCCATCAGTTCCTCTTCGGGCAATATTCGCAGGCGGCGAATGCCATCCATCACGGCGCGAAGATGGCGCACCGCTTCAACGATGTTGCCGGAGCCGGCCTCGCCTTTGGTGCGAATCATGGCCGCGCCCTCGCCGATGCGCCGCAGCGCCTCGCCCAGGTCGCGCGCCCCGCATACAAACGGCACGCTGAAGAGATGCTTATTGACGTGGAAATGCTCATCGGCAGGCGTCAGCACCTCGGATTCGTCGATGCAATCCACGCCGATAGCCTGCAAAATCTCGGCCTCCACGAAATGCCCGATGCGGCACTTCGCCATGACGGGAATAGTCACCGCCTCTTTAATTTGAATAATCAGTTCGGGGTCGCTCATACGCGCCACTCCACCCTGCGCCCGGATATCGGCTGGCACGCGCTCCAACGCCATCACCGCCGACGCCCCGGCATCCTCCGCGATACGCGCCTGCTCGACGTTGACCACGTCGCAAATCACGCCTCCCTTGAGCATCTCTGGAAAATTACGCTTAACCTGTATCGTTCCTGTCTGCTTTTGCATGATCAATTGTCTCCTACCAATGAGGTAAAATGTTCACATCTTTGCTCACATCTTATCATTTTGGATGGTCAATTGCATCAGCCAAGTGTAATGGGGCGTGCCAGCCATAGAATGCCAGGGCGGGCATCCCACCTACCACCTGTCATCCTGAGCGCAGCGAAGGATCTGCGTCCGGCCCGGCAAGAGATCCTTCGCTGCGCCCAGAGCTTGCCCTTGAGCGCAGCGAAGGGATGACAGAGCTACGATGGGGGCAAACCCCGTCGTGTCTAATTCCCCGCGCTTTATTCCTCGTCCTTATTCGCGTTCGTGTCAGAGGTGGTGGTTTTACTACTGCGCAGCGCTGAAAGAAGCTTATTGCTTTGATTTTGCAGACCGCTTGCGATCAGGTTGGGAGTCAGACCGAAGGCGGCTGCCACGATTAAGAAATCGGGCCGCACCGGGGTGAAAACACCCTGCATCGCGTTTAAACTGTTCTGGGCGCTAATGCTAAGTATGGTGCTGCTCACCAGCACACCTCCCAGCCCCGCCAGCCCCGAATAGAGCGGCCTGGACATGACCTGTGCCAGCGCGAGACCGTAATCGTCCACCGCGATATTCGTAAGTGTGGCCTGACCAATTCTCCCAAAGAGGCCAGCAATCGCCCCCAGCATGTAGTACGAAGCGGCGGCAATAATTGTTGAGCGGCTTTCGGGATTAGCCGGTGTCAAAGCCAGTATCGCGATACAGAGCAAGACATGCGTTCCCAGCCCCGTCACGAACGTCACTCCCAGCAGGTTATTGCGCGCCCGCACCAGCCCCTCCCATAAATGATCGCGATATTCATTGAGCGCGCGTCTCACCTCTCGCAGTGTTAATCGCGCCCTGCCTTCATCCTCCCCGTCACGTGAAGATCGCGTCCTGCCACCATTGGAAAGGGAAGGGTCTCTGTCCAGTTTCAATCCGATATGGTGAGCAATTTGCTGCACATCATGCTCCAACTGCTGAACCTCTGGACTCTCAGCTTCCCCCGCTGAAGCAGCCACTGATTTGAAGAGACCGGACATCGCGGGATCGAGCTTCTTTGTCGCGTAACGCAGTTTACTCAGCAATTCATCGCGATTGCTTATCTGCGAGCCGGAAATCGCCATCTTGTCATGCATCGCCCCGCGCATCGTCATCTCTCGCGGCTCCACTTCTACCAGCGCTTCCTCTGCTCGATGCAATTTGCCCCAGCTATTTATATAGCCATATCCCATTGTCCAGGGCAGGCGCGTGTTCGAAGCGTAGAGGTCTTCAGTAATTTCTTGCAGTTTATCAAAAGCTTCATTCAAAGCCACCTGCTGGTATTCCGGTAAAACCTTTTCGTCTGGATGTTCATTGCGAATCGTAAACAGGCGTGTTTCCAGCTGGTGCAACCGGCTCTCCAACAGGCCATAACTGCGCGAATTTGCATTACGCGATGAAGTCAAAGGAATAAGCAGCAGCGAAATCAACCACCATCCAATGTACGTGGCAACAGCGCCACTCACTATCGAAACCCAGCCAGAATCGGACGGGTTAGACAGGTAAATAACAATAGTGACCGCCGAAACAACAATGGGCAGCACCGGCAAACCTATAATCAGCGCCGTCCCATACCCCCTGAAAAATGTTAGCCAGGAGCTTCTCCCCGTGCTTCTTCTGCCCCTCTGCGGCGGCTGGTTCAATGGCCCAGAGGCAAAGTGAAGCGCATCCTCATCCTCAACGGGCTGTTGAACGAGGGTGGGCAGTGCGGGACTCGTGTTTTTTTCGCCCGAACTCGTCGAAATAAGATTATCCATGACGGTTTCCTTTCCCTTGTTGCTCTCTCTCTCGAACCAACTTGACTCCTGGCCCCCATCACATCTCACTCCTTAGTAAGCCACCGCAGGGGGCAGTGAGACCCCACTAATTACAAACAGCGTACAAAAGGAAAACCAATAGTGCAGATAGCTACATGATATAATTTTTAGCAGAATATTACTACTATTTTTAAGGGTGATTTGCGCGATTGGGAACAAATTGCTCGAAAGGAACGCCCGATGCTCAATGACCCCATCTTGCTCGATGACTGGCATGTTGTAGCCTACGCCCCCGATCTTGTAGAGGGCAAACCAGTGGGAGTACGCCTTCTCGATGAGGACCTGGTGCTGTGGCGCGTTGGGGAGCAGATTCATGCATGGCGCGACCTGTGCCTGCACCGCGGAACGCGCCTTTCACTGGGAAAAATAGAGAACGAGTGCCTGGTTTGCCCCTACCACGGCTGGACGTATAACGAAGAGGGCCAGTGCGTGCGTTTCCCCGCGCACCCCGGCCAGAAGCCGCCTGCTACAGCGCATACCAAAGTCTACCAGGCAAAGCAAAAGTACGATTGGATATGGGTCACGCTCGGCAACCCCGCCCGCGACGTGCCGGACTTTGCGCAATGGGACGATGCCGCCTTCCACAAAGTCCACTGCGGCCCCTACACCTACAACGCCAGCGGCCCGCGCGCCATCGAAAATTTCCTCGATGTCACGCACTTCCCCTTTGTGCATACCGGCCTGCTGGGCGACCCCGCCTATCCAGAAATCAGCGACTACCAGGCCGAAATCACGCCAGAGGGTGTCATCGCCAGGGACATCACCGTCTGGCAACCCGATCCCGACGCCACCGGCCAGGGCGCGCTCGTCACTTACACTTACCAGGTGCTGCGTCCCCTCACCGCCTTTTTCATCAAATCCTCCGGCGGCCCCAGATTCGCCATGTATTTCACAATCACCCCCGTCTCCGAGCGCGTCTCCATCGCCTGGACCTATGTCGCCAGGGATTACGATGCCGTTCCCGACGACCAGGTGCGCCAGTTCGAGGACATGATAACCTTGCAGGATGTGCCCATTGTCGAATCCCAGCGTCCCGAACTGCTGCCACTGGACCTGCAAGCCGAATTGCACCTGCGCTCCGACCGCACCGCCATCGCCTACCGCAAATGGCTGCGGGAGCTAGGTTTGACGTTTGGCACCGCATAGCCTTGTGGTTTAAGGGGATGGAGCAATCTCAAAATGTAGGGACGCCCCTTGTGGGTGTCCGGCTCCATTCACTATGGGCATCCAACTCGATCCATCATCAAACCTTGACGGCCCCCACTTCGTAGATAAAATAGCAAAGTACAGGAATATCATCTTGTAAATCAAACGAGGAGAATCTACCATGAAAGACAACAAAGCCACCATGCGTAAAACAATCGGCTGGGCATCGCTGGCCTATGGAGCATTTACTGCCATTTCAATCATTGGCCCGCTGATTCTTGAACGGCTCTGGTCCCGTAAGCGTTAGATAACTCGCGCAGCTTAACGCATTCTTTCATGGTTCTATCCACCCGCGTCGAGGATGATGTTCTCAATTACGTTTACGGAGAGTGATAAGTGAGGGTTAAATGGCTGTAGGAACGCGATCAATCGCGTTCCGTCCTTATCGTCCTCAGCAACTACCCCCTGCTGAATTTGAACGACTACAGCCAGTCTTGTCATCCTGAGCGTAGCGAAGGATCTCTCGCCGATCACCACGCAGATCCTTCGCTGCGCTCAGGATGACAAGACATTACCGGCCCTGGTTGGCAAAATTCATTAGGAACCCACCCTCTTTCAAATATGTTACAATTGACACGAAGTCCGATAAAAGGAGGTGCCTTAATGGGTACCATCATCGTTTGCTCAGAACGTGTGGTTGCACGAGTCTGAATACACCTCATGCCCTGATGAGATCAACGTACACATACTTCATGATTGCAACATGCCGCTAAACAGGCGGTGATGTTTCTTTCTCTATGGTCCATTCGTTCTTTCTGACCAACCACACGCAAACACTTCACTTCCCCGTATTTAGTACAGGCTCCTTTGCGTCTAGTCACAGGCGTAAAAAGGGCGTGTGAATGAAAGAATAGGACGAGCATAGCTATGCGTGAAAAACCGAATATTCCAGAAGAACTCCTACGAGCCTGTTTACAGAACCACTATGGCATAGTCCCCGTCACGCTTGATTTTCTCCCCCTGGGGCTTGATTATAACAGTTGGGTGTATCGTGTAGTGAGCGAACAGGGAACTTCCTATTTGCTCAAAGCCAGATCTGGACCGCTCTACGAACCCAGTTGTTTTGTTCCGAGCTATCTCAGGGATCAGGGCATCGCATCCGTAGTGGCTCCCCTTTCCACGAAGAGCAATACTTTGTGGACGAAGCTCGTGGATTGGACCGTGATCGTCTATCGCTTTATCGACGGGGATACGAGCCTCACGGGGATGACGGATGAGCATTGGAAGGAACTGGGAACTATCTTCAAACGGATTCACCAGGTCACCGTACCCGCTGGAGGATTTGCGTCACTGCGCAAAGAAACCTTTGATCCTACAAAGTACGTCCGTAGGGTGCGTGCCTTTGAGAACGAATACGCACACTC
>DAHVFL010000065.1 GCA_027316975.1 Chloroflexota bacterium
CTGGCGGATGGTTTGGCCAGTGCGGGTATCTTGCACTTTGATAAGTGTCTGGCCGTTGTGTGCTGTGGCACTATAGATGCGTTGATGGTCAAACGAGAACAGGCCGTCCGCCAGGCTCATCGGCGTCGCCGGGCTGCCGGGATAGTAAGCGAAGATCTGCCGTTGGGAACCTGAACTATCGAGTACATAGAGGCGTTCCTGGTAAGAGAGGGTCTGCGAGCCTCTGCTGTCTGCTGCCCTGGGGCTAGATCCACAGGCGACCAGAATGATGACCAGGAATGCGCTTAGAAGTGATAGGAACCAGCGTGTGTTTTGATGCTTCATCTGTCTCCTCCTGTTATATATGTCTTATGGAGAGCATACATGCTTATGCTGAATTGGAGCTAAAATGAATCTGAATCACACCTGAAAAAGGGGGGTACAGGTCGTTTTCCAGGAGGAGTATATCGGTATCATGACGGAGTGATGATCCACTTGCACACCTAAAAGTGGAGTTCTGTTTGTAAAAAAGCCTGTGGCGAGACCATTGCCAGCAGAGTATTTCGGCATCGGTTGATGAAGGAAAGCGGGTTGGTACTTTCATAGCAAGCGTTCAGTTTGCCTCCAGATTGGAATGGTCTCCCATTGACAGGATTTGACTATTCACTATCCGGTAATGTAGCATAGCATGGGTGCGAAAGCAGACTACTCTATAAGGTAAGGTATGAGCAGAAGGGATGCAGATATATGGCGGTACTGGCAATTATTGGCGCGCAATGGGGCGACGAAGGTAAAGGTAAGATTGTTGATGAACTATCCATGCGAGCAGATCTCGTGGTGCGCTACCAGGGTGGAAATAACGCGGGACATCGCGTGGTGCATGAAAAGGGCGAGTTCGCTTTTCGGTTAGTGCCATCTGGCATTCTCTTCCCCAACACAACCTGCATTATCGGTAATGGTATGGTGGTTGATCCCAAAGGCTTGCTCGACGAAATACAGGAACTACAAAGCCAGGGTATCGATACATCGGGCCTGTTTATCAGCGAACGCGCTCATGTAGTGATGCCCTATCATTTTCTGCTCGACAAAATGGAAGAAGAGGCGCGGGGCGCGGATAAGATTGGCAGTACACAACGCGGCATCAGCCCCGCTTATGTTGATAAGCACGCCCGTATCGGCATTCGCATGGCGGACCTGCTCGACGTTGACACCTTTCGCTCCAAACTTGCCTCGATTCTCCAGCAAAAGAACCGGATGCTGACACAAATTTACGGGCAACCACCGCTTTCTCTCGAAGAAATTCATGGCGAATATTTCGGCTACGGGCAACGCCTGCGCCCGCTCATTGCAGATACGCAGGCCATGTTGCACGACGCGCTTTTCGAGCGCAAAACCATCGTGCTTGAAGGAGCGCAGGGCGCGCTGCTCGACATCGACTTCGGCACCTATCCCTTCGTCACCTCATCGGCCACCATGGCCGGCAACGCTTCCAGTGGCGCTGGCTTACCCCCGCACTCGATAGACCGCGTAATCGGCGTCTACAAAGCGTACATCACCCGCGTGGGCAGCGGCCCCATGCCCACCGAACTCTTTGACGCGGCGGGCGAGGAAATGAGCAAACGAGGCCATGAGTTTGGCACCAATACGGGACGCGCGCGTCGCTGCGGCTGGTTCGACGCCGTCGCGGGTCGCTTTGTGGCGCAACTGAACGGCATGAACGCCGCCGTTATAACAAAACTCGACGTGCTCGATACCTTTCCCACTATCAAGATTTGCACTGCCTATCAACTTCACGGCAAGCTTGTGCATAGTCTTCCCGCCACACAGAGCGACCTCGCGGCCTGCGTACCAGTCTATGAGGAGGTCGAAGGCTGGCTCAGCGATACCTCTAACATCTGCAACTACGAAGACCTGCCACGAGCCGCGAAAAGCTATTTGAAGCGCATTGAAGAGTTGCTAGAAACGCCCATCGCGCTGGTTTCGGTCAGTCCCCAGCGCGGCAGAACGATTCAGGTACAAGACATATTGGCAGAGCCGGAGTTCGATTCGCGTTATCCACGCAACGCCCGCAGATTTTGATCAGATGGAGCAAATCACAGCCACTGGCAAAGACGGATACCTGAAAGCGTTTGCCGGAAGTTTCTCTGCTACTTTCGGATAGTGTTATACGTGCTTATCTCAAGAGAGTAATCTATCCAGAACAGAGAAGGAGAGCATCTATTACATATGTCGAGAAGAGAGAGAGAATACGGCAGGGGTTACAGAGGAAACAGAAGAGACTATGGACGTAGACGGCGACGGTCATTTTTCTGGCGATGGCTCGGCGAATCCATCCTGATTACCGCCGCTGCCCGCATCATTCGACGCATGATGCGCAGGTGGTAGTAACTTACACGCTTCCAGGGGGTTTCTTCAGCATCGCTGATCCACTGCGTGGAAACGACTCCGGGCATTTTTTCACCTGCTCCCATACAAGTAACCTGCGGCCATCTTCCAGTTCGGGTAAAGTGACAGCTCTATCGGCTCTCAAGATCGATCCGAGGAGACGGGCCGCCAGTTTTCCCTGCGCCAGTTCCGCTGTCACATCGCCCTTTTTGGGCAAGATGATCTGACCACCCATACGACAAAAAGGCGCGGCATATTCCAGCAGGATGGGCAGTGCGGCGACGGCGCGGGCAGTGACAAGATCAAACGAGGCGCGGTACGCCTGCTGGTGAGCCAGTTCTTCGGCGCGTCCCTGCACGGCTTCGATTTCGCGCAGTTCAAGCGCCTCTATCATATGTCGCAAAAAAGTTACCTTTTTACCTGTGGCTTCTAACAGCACAACCCGCCAGCGCGGGCGCAGTATCTTGAGAGGCAAGCCTGGAAAACCCGCTCCCGCGCCAATATCCAGTACCTTCGCCTGGCGGCTATCATACACCGCCAGCAAAGACGCCGAATCAAGAAAGTGCTTGCATAAGATTTCGTCGGGGTCGGTAATCGCGGTAAGATTGAAGCGGCTGTTCCACTCGATCAATTCCTGCCGGTAGCGCAGAAAAAGCTGCAACTGTTGCTCGGATACAAGAGGGTCAAGCGTGTGCAGGCTCTGCATGAATTGATCGAGTGAAGATTCTTGCGACATGAACTAACGGCCCTTGTGTAGCTTACCAGGGCGATTCGTCTCCAAATCGCTTAAACGATGATTTTTCGCTTGCTGTTCAGGTAATCGACAAGCAGGTACTCGCCGAGGTTGTTTTTATCGGCATAGAAGGTGCGACCGTGATTGATCTCCGCCAGTTGGTTTACGAAGGCGATCATCCAGCGGTCTTCGCCCAGCATGAAGGTATTGATGGTGATGCCCTCGCGTGTGCAGCGCTGCGCTTCCAGCAGCGTCTGTTGTTCCGCGAACGGGTTGGGCGGATAGCCAAAATGCCACTCGCCATCCTCATGCCAGTACGTCGGGCCACCGTCGGTAATCAGGATGATCTGCTTATTGACGCCGTGATGGCGTCCAAGCAGTTGCCGCGCCAGCATCAAACCATGCGCCATATTGGTGCCGGTCTCGTTATCGAAACGGCTCATCTCGACTAGCTCTTCGGACTTATACTCGCGAGCCAGGTACGAAAAGCCCACGATATGCAGGTTATCGCGTGGGAACTGCGAGCGGATCAGGCTTTCAAGCGCCACCGCGACTTTTTTCGCGGCAGGCTGGCAGCCGTTGTAGATCATGCTCATGCTCAGGTCAATCATCAAGACGGTCGATGACTGGGTGGTGAACTCCGTGCGGTAGACCTCGAAGTCTTCCTTCTCCAGGCCAACCGGCGTACCGATGCCTCGCCGGTGTACGGCGTTCATCAGCGTCTTTTCCAGATCGAGCAGGAAGGGATCGCCGAACTGGTAAGGCTTGCTCTCGTCGGTGCGCTCGCCGCCGGTGCCCCGGAACGGGCTGATATGCCGTCCAAAGCCGTCACGTTTGAGCTTATTGAAGATGTCCTGCAGCGCCTTCTGACCGATCTTGCGGATGCCCCGCGCGGTCAATTCCCAACGATTGCCCTTCTTCTGGATATACCCGGCCTCTTCCAACGTCTTCATCAACTCTTTCAGTTGCTCGACCGACTGGTACTCCTCGTCACCGAGCAGATCTTTCACCTTATCGCTATCGATGGCTTCCAGGTTATCCAGCCTACGCGCATCTTTGAACTGATCTTCCAGACCCTCCATCTGCTGCAATCGTCCCATCATGCGCATGGCCTCGTTGAGGGGCAGCGACTCGTCGCCCCTGAAGGGGTAGCGCGTGCGTGCCTGCTCCATTGGCATGAGGGCTTCCAGGTTCTGCGCCAGTTCCATCATGTCAACGCGGATACGATCATCTCCCATGAGCTGTTCCATGAGATTTTGCAGCTCCTCCCGTTGCTCTGGCGAGAGGTTGTCCATGATGCCCTGCATGGCCTGCATCTGCTGCCGCATTTGCTCCAGCAGGTCATCGAGCGAGTTCACGCCGGGAAAGTACTCACCGTGCTTCTGCATGAATGCGTCAAAGTCGGGTTCGCGCCCCTCCTGCCGCTCGCGCAGCATTTTGTTGAGGTCGCGAATCATCTCGCGCATCTTGGCGATATCTTCCGGGGTCATGTTTTGCAGCGACTGCTGCATCCCCTGGAAAAACTGCTGCATCATCTGCTGTTGCAAACTGGCAAGCAGTTCATTGAACTTATCACGCGCCTCGTCATCCATGAAGTCGTATTCGGAAAGTCCTTTGATCTGGCCGGGGATGTCGTCGGGCAGCTTCTCCAGGTATTCCTGCTTGCGCTTCGCGATCATCTCCAGCATTTTGCGCTTCTGTTCTGGCGTGAGATCGCTATCGTCGCCTTCACCCGCTTGCCCGGCCTGGCCGGACTGCTGCTGTCCCTGTTGACCTTGTTGTCCCGACGATGGTTGTTGTCCATCTTGCGGCTGTTCAGTGGGCGCATTTTGTTGCCCGGCGGGCGGTTGCTGCTTTTCGTCCAGGCGGCTCTGAATGCCCTTGCGCTCAAGGTTTTTGATCTCCTCAAGTTTCTCGCGCAGGTCATCCATGACGCCCGAAGCCATATTGTAGCGGTTCAGTTGCTCACTGCGCATGTTGCGCATTCGCTCCATCAATTCACGCAGGCCCATCGAGCGGCGACCATCTTCTGTGCGTATGCCCTCCTGCATCAGGCGTCGAAGCGCCTGTTGCAGGTTGCCTTCCTCGAGGTACTCATCGGAGAGCGCGTTCAGAATGTCGTCCGCGTCCAGTCCTTCGATGCGCTGCGTCCCATCCCAACGTGTATACCCGTAACGGTTCTTGTAAAAGCGTTTGAACATGGGAACGTTCCTTTATCGCCGGTAGCGCGTTTTGCCATTTACTTCATCCTTATTAAGCCGACGGTTTAAGTGCAGGCCCTCGAGAATAAACTCGACTGAGGACGCGATACTGGCAGGGCTACCACGACCATTGAGCTTATCAACGGCCTTGCTGAGTCCGCCCACTTTAGAAAGCTGGTTGACATACTCCATCGAAGGGAGATCATCGCCCACCTGCACATTCAGGCCGCGCTCAAAGCCCGCCACCAGTTGCTCAAATTCGCGCACCTCAAAATTCTCGTTAAAGACTTCAAGGATGGCATTGTTGATGAGCTTCTGCACAACACGCTCTTCCTTAACATCGCCCACTGTATCAAGCTCGATCTTGCCACAAGTCGAGGCAATAATGGAGGGAAGATCACTGACGCGCGGCGCAATCTGTCGCTCTTTCAAGCGCAAAGCGCGGCGGCTGGCATTGCTCAACACGTTCTCGAAGTTGGAGATCGACACGCGCACGCTTACGCCGGAACGCTGGCTGATATCATTACTGTGACGAGCCAGTTGCGTGATATTGGCAATGACTTCCTTCATGAACTGGGGAAAGATGATATCCATGCCCTCGGTAATGAAGTGGTTGCTTTCGGACTCCATGATCTGAATTTCGTGTTCGACGGTGGTTGGATAGTGCGTGCGAATCTCTGATCCAACACGGTCTTTGAGCGGCGTAATGATGCGCCCGCGATTGGTATAATCTTCCGGGTTTGCGCTGGCAACTACGTACACATCCAGCGGCAGGCGAATTTTATACCCGCGAATCTGCACATCGCGTTCTTCCATGATATTGAGCAATCCCACCTGAATACGCTCGGCCAGGTCCGGCAGTTCGTTGATACAGAAAATGCCGCGATTGGTGCGCGGGATCATGCCGTAATGGATCGTCAGTTCATCCGAGAGATAGCGGCCCTCCGCCACGCGCACAGGGTCAACCTCACCAATCAGATCGGAGATGGTGATATCAGGGGTCGCGAGTTTCTCGCCATAGCGCCGGTCTCGCGGCAGCCAGGCAATCTCAACCTGGTCGCCATACTCCTCCACTTTGTCGCGACAGGCTTTGCATATCGGTTCAAAGGGACTATCGTTAATTTCGCACCCTTCAATAATAGGGATGACCTCATCGAGCAGGTTTGCCAGGCTGCGCGCCATACGCGTCTTGGCCTGGCCGCGTTCGCCAAGAAAAATGATGTCTTGACCGGAGAGAATGGCGTTTTCAACCTGGGGGATAACGGTATCTTCATAGCCAATAATACCAGGGAATAATTCTTCCCCGTGCCGGATCTTCTGGATGAGATTTTTACGCAACTCCTCTTTGACAGTGAGTACTTTATATCCACTTTCTCGCAACTCGCCAATAGTGCGAGGTCGTGTACTGATAGTCATTCCGCTTTCTTGCTACCTTTCTTGGGGGTTGGCACATACGATACATGTCTGGGATAGGGGTAACAGTTACCATTCCTACATGTTCCTACTGTACCTGATTCAGGTGGAACCAACTCTATTCTACCGTCTGGAACGAGAAAGCGCAAGGGTATGGGACTCGCGATGTAGCAGGGCGCAGCTTGCCCCTGCCCCGCTACATCGTTTAAAAAAATGAAGATCGCGTATCCATACTAGCTCCCTTTCTATGCGTAGCACAAGTCTATCATAACTGCGCAACTCCGGCGAGGAAACAATGGCCTTCAGTTTCGTTACAATGTAATTTTTACAGCGACCTTGACCACGCCGCCATTGTAATTAATAACCAGCGTAAACAGGCCAACCACGAGTGTTGAAAGACAATTCACCAGGGCATTCACAGACTTTCCCGGTTGTAACAAATGTGTCCTGGTGGGGTCGGTGATCGTGATGCCGCGCGAACTCTTTGTAGTATCCTGGAACCAGACCAGCGGGGTGCCGCCAGTGTTCGTCAATAGAAGTATGGTGGATTGTCCTTTGTCGCACACCGATATGAGTGAGATGGTCAGAAGCATCGGTGTAACCTGAAGATATGCCGTTGTAGGAGTGACCGTTGGCGGAAGAGTGGGATCAGGAGATGGTTTCGGCGCAGGCGTCTTTGTTGGCCTGGTGGCAGGCGTAAAGGTCGCAAGTACAGTCGGCGTAGGTATCCGTGTACCTTCGGATACTACAGGAGACGTAGGCGTCTTCAGAATCGGCATGACGCAGCGGTTTATATTTGCGCATATCTGCGGCTTTGTCGTTGTAGTCTGCTCTATTCCTGGATAGGCATATATCAAAGCTTCTGACACCAAAAACCAGGCCGCCCCCACAACCACGAGCACGCTGGAGAGATTCAGCACAATGCGTAACACGCTTTTAACGGTGGGAATGCGAGAGGGCGAAAGACGACGTACAAATAAAACATTCTCCAGTTCGAGAGAGAAACCGCGCGGACGAATCAGGAGCAAGGGCTTGCGACGTGTATGTTGAGCCAGCGAAGGTTGCTGCCCCATTCGCTTGAAGTCTTTTTTACGCATTACAACGACGCCTTCCCAAACAACACACATATAAGCTATATTACACAAAAACAGGCAGAAACCTCCCTCTATAGGAAAATAGTAGTATGTTACTGCCAGGCGATTAGCCTGATTGTCCTGGTTATCTTCTTCTTTGCTCAGTCGTCGGCATTGAAACGGTATCCGACGCCCGAAATGGTGAGGATGAAACGGGGATGAGCCGGGTCAGGTTCGATTTTACGGCGCAACTGGCCGACATAGACATGGAGATAATGGGATTCCGCGCCGTACCCTGTTCCCCATACCTGGGTGAGCAGCATCTGGCGCGTCAGAATTTTCCCACGATTTTTGATAAGGGCCTTGAGCAGATCATATTCCGTCGGCGTCAGTTTGACCTCCTGCCCGTTTAGCAAAACCTGGCGGTGAGCAAAATCAACGCTTAGAGGACCTGCCGTGTATACCGGCTCTGTGCCGGACTCCACCTGCGCGCTATGACGCAGCGCAACACGAATACGCGCCAGCACTTCATTCACGCCAAAGGGTTTAGAAACATAGTCATCGGCTCCCAGGTCGAGCGCCAGAACCTTATCACGCTCGGTATCTTTCACAGACAGCACGATAATTGGCAAGTTCGACTGCGCGCGCACTTCTCTACACACGTCAAGCCCACTGATCCCCGGCAAACCTAGATCAAGCACCATTACATCGGGGCGATAATGCGCCACAGCCTCCAAAGCTTCTTCACCGCTATGCGCCGTGAACACTTCAAATCCATGCGCGGCCAGGCTGCGTTGCAAGGCTCGCACAATCTCAATTTCGTCGTCAACAACCAGAATACGCGCTCCACCTTTAGTCATGCTACATCCCCTCTGCTTTTCTCAATGGTAACGTCCCTACTGGTAATGTGAACCGGAACAAAGCTCCACCACCCTGCCGGTTCTCAACCCAGATACGCCCGCCATGTGCCTCGATCAAACCACGACACACCGCCAGTCCCAGACCTGAGCCAGTAATGCGAGCCGCTTTCTCTGAAGTGAGTACGCGGTAAAATTTATCAAAGACTCGCTCCATATCCGAAGGCGGAACACCAGGGCCGCGATCAGCGACGCTCACCATAACGCTATCATCACAAGACTGAACGCTAATGTCAATAGGAGAGTCAAGCGGCGTATACCGTATCGCATTTTCGAGCAGATTTGTAAGCGCCTGGTCGATTTGCAGGTAATCCAGTTCTACCGACGGCAGGTCGTCGGGTATTTCAGTATGCACCGCGCGGCCCTGGAACATGGAGTGCATACGCCCCAGGACATCGTGAATCAACTCATCAAGCGGATACCATTCTTTCTCTGGCTTGAGCGCACCCGCTTCGATACGTGACATGTCGAGCAGGTTTGCCACCAGGCGATTGAGACGATCCGCTTCACGCACTATCGCCAGAGCAAAACTGTGTCGCGCCTCATCATCCCAGTGTACATCTTCTTGCAGCAAGCTACTGGCAGCCGCTTTGATCGATGAAAGCGGAGTGCGTAAATCATGCGAAACCGAGGAGAGCAGCGCCGCCCGCAGCGCATCCGTTCGCTGCAACACTTCAACTTGCAAACTTTCCCGCCGCAGGCGCTCGCGCTCGATGACCGATGCCGCTTGATCCACAAAAGTCCAGAAAAATGCAGAATCTGGATGCGAATGTTCGCGCTCGACACCCAGACTTCGTTCAATGTCAAACAGGCGCGGATCATCCTCCATCGAGAGGCGCAGCACACCAACAACGCGCTGGCCCAGTTTAAGAGGTACCATACGAGCAATACGCCGCACTGGATGTTTGATGGTTGAGCTGCGCAATACCACCCTTTGCGCGTAACTATCGGCGGTCTGCGGAGCCAACAGCACATCGTGCAATTCAGCCGTTTGCGCCTGCGTCATCACCCACGCAGCGGTAGCCAGTTCATCAGGTAACAACGCATCCAGCTCGTCATGCGCACGAGTGCTCGCCTGCATTACCAATGTCCCTTGTATATCGGGCAGCAGAATAGCGCAATCTCGCACACCCCAGGGAGAAAACACATCCACTACAGCGCGAGCGATAATACGCAACTGGCGTTCCAGGTCCTCTTCACGATTCGTATCGCGCACCAATTCGTACAAGATCCGAGACTGGCGTTCGCGCCTGCGAGCCTGTTCTGCGCGCCTGCGCAATGCTGAAGCCAACTGACCGGTAGTAATAGCGGTGGCCAGGAAAATGAACAGAGCTAACCACTCATCTACTTTTCCGATGCTAAAGGTATAGAGCGGCGGCACCAGGAAAAAGTCAAACGAGAGAAACGCCACCATTGATGCAATGACAGCCGCGAACATACCCCGCGTGCCTGCCAGCGCAAGCACGATGAACAGATAAGCCACAGAAATATTTGGTATGCGCGGATAGAGCTGAAAGACGAAAATGATACTAGTTAACAGCAAAGCGCCAACAATAGCCAGGATACTATCACTGCTATAGCGCTTCCAACGCGCCCTATCCCCTCTATATGGTGATGGCAGGTATTCAGCTTGACTCATAATTCACGTTTCTAAGAACAGAGAGAGATGCTCAATTTGCTACATTGCTCTTCAGCATAGTTGGTGTGTCAATTTTTTTCATGCAAAGCAACGGTATTGCCTTCAGGATGTACATACGCTATACTCAGCGCATGAAACGACAACGTCTGTTCTTGCTTTCTCTACTGCTCTATACCTTCCTGGCAGCCTGTAGTGCAGGACACCTGGGCGGGAACGAGATTGCTTTTGTGCGCGATGGACGCCTCTGGACGATTGACCCGAACGGCGCAAATGCCTTTGAAGTGGTATCCGATAATGCGCCGGTGATCGGGTATGCGTGGTCTCCCGACCATCAAATGTTCGTATTCCGTGAGCTAGACAGTCGCTACGCCAGTACAGCTGCCGGTAAACGCCTGCAATTCAACCCACTAACAGGATTGCCAGGAGACCTGCCCGCAACACTGAATGTAGTAAGTATTGATGGCGGTTCGCCAATGCCCATTATTGGCTCTAGCTCCACTATACAACATAGTAATGCCTGGTGGAATAGCAGCGGCAATCGCCTGCTCTACCGCGAAACATCCACCAACACAAAGGGCTTACAACCTCTCACCGCATCCTGGTTTGTTTCACAAAACGATCAGCCCAACGGGATTGCGCGTAAATCGTTACCCTCCACCTACTCCATTCCATCTTTCAACCCCGATTCCACTTTGGCTATAGGAAACTCCCAGAGTGGGATATTTGCGACCACTCTGGCGGGTACCAATTTTCGCCTCCTGACGCGGGCAGCTTTACCCGGTCATCCCCTGCCAGCCACGTTGGAGCGCATCTTGTGGCAACCAGCCCATTCATCTCCCTTACTGCTCTATGCCACGAATGCACTTACTGCTCCACAACTCCCCGCTGCTAACCCGACAACCCCTCCCGTGCAACTTGCGCTCGATAACGGTTCCGGCGGGACTACCAGCATTGCGACATGTTACTGCACGCAATTCGCGTGGTCGCCCGATGGTAATTCCATACTGTACAGCGCTGGCGCAACCTACAGCATCTACAACCTGGCAACTCGCACCGTATTTTCATTTCGGGGTGAAGACGGCAGCGTGCCTTACTGGTCTCCCGATAGCCGTTTCATTTTGTTGGATGGACTGCATACGCTTGCGTTGATTACCATCGCCAGCAAAACGCAGCTGAATCTTCTAAGCGACACTACTCCAAACCCAACTCCAGACCCAACTGTCGCCTCGCTTCCCGACGCCAATGCGCTCGCGCAACCCGTGTCCAACAGTCTATGGTCCTCCGATAGCCGGCATTTTCTTCTACTCACGCGGGGTCGCCTCTACTGGCAAAGCCAAAAACTGGCTTCGGGCGAGGGCATCTACGCCGTCGCGCTAGACACTTCTGGTAGTATACGTGGACTACCCTCGGTAGTTGACACCGGCCGCGATTCCCAACCGGGATGGAGCTATGAAAACCCCAACACCTCTTTTCTATTTCAGTAGCTCGTATCGAGTTCCTCTCCGCATTAAAATGTGCATAGAATATCCTCGTACATCTTGACAGAATGAGCATATGATGTCAGTAATAAATAGTCACACCCACATTCGGGACTGTCATCCTGAGCGCAGCGAAGGATGACAGGTCACTACCGATCTTGCTTGTGACTAGTCATTACGTTTGCGAACGAGCATAGTAACTGTACTTCTGAATACGGAGGAAGAGCGATGGCAAAAACATCCAATGGTAAGGAGAACACCCAGGCAACGCGAGATGTCACATTCGACCAGGATGAATACAACGACATGGAAATGTTAGAGCTTCTAGAAACCCTGCGCGAAGACATGGAAGATGTGGGCGTCACCACCCTGGCAGAGATAATTGAGCGCATCGAGGCATTGCATAAAAAGCTGGATGGATAACTACCCCGCCAGAAAAGGGCTGCGGGCGTTTCACCGTATACGAAGCGCCCGCAGCCCTTTTCTCATATTACTATTAACTATTATGCGCCACCCAGGTAGGCCTGGCGCACAAGGTCATTGGTCAGCAGGTTATTTGCGCTATCGCTCAACACAATCTGGCCTGTTTGCAAAACATAGCCCCGGTCAGCCAGGCTGAGGGCCATCGACGCATTTTGCTCGACGAGGAAAATGGTCACGCCCTCGTCTCTCACACGTTTGATAGTGTCGAACACCGTTTGTACGAGAATGGGCGATAGACCCATCGAAGGCTCGTCCATACAGATCATGCGCGGGCGGGACATCAAGGCGCGACCCATCGCCAGCATTTGCTGTTCTCCGCCGGACATGGTACCTGCTATCTGCTTCAGACGTTCCTTGATGCGAGGGAAAATCTCACAGACATGCTCGATGTCTTGCTCGATTTCGGTCTTATTATTGCGGATGAACGCGCCCATTTCCAGGTTCTCGAGTACGCTCATGCGCGGGAAAATACGACGCGCTTCCGGCACCAGAGCCATGCCCAGGCGCACGATATCGCCGGGCAATCTTCCATCAATGCGCTTATCCTCGAACTCGATACTACCCGTACGAGGACGCACTATGCCAAAGATAGTTTTCATAGTCGTGGTTTTACCCGCCGCATTTGCTCCCAGCAAACAGACAATCTCACCCTTGTTGACTTCAAGCGTAACGTTGTTCAATACCTGACTAGGGCCATAAAATGTATCTACATTTGTCAATCGTAACATGACAGACCTCAATCTCTACTATGTCTTTTACCTCTGAGCTACTCTGCCGTCTGTTGCTCAGCCACTGAAGGTTTACCAAGATAGGCAGCAATCACTTGCTCATTACGGCGAATGTCCTCAGGTAGGCCCTCGGCGATTTTACGCCCGTAGTCGAGGACAGCAATGCGATCCGAAATACCCATTGTCACGGCTAATTTATGTTCGATCAATAAAATTGTCAGATCAAGCTCGTCACGAAGACGCCGCACATATTTCACCGCTTCAAGTGTCTCTACTTCATTCATACCTGCTGTTGGTTCATCAAGCAGAAGCAATTTAGGTTTGGAGCCAAGGGCGCGCGCAATTTCGACACGTCGCTTCTGGGCATAGGAGAGATTTACGACATATTCTTCCTGTCTATCAATCAGTTCATTCCCAAAGAAACTCAGCAACTCAATAGCTCGCGACCTTGCATCTGCCTCCTCGCGATTCACACGAGGAGGGCGAAAAAGCGAACCCAGGACATTAGCTGATAGCTGGATATGTTGACCAACCAGCACATTTTCCATCACCGTCATGTTATTAAAC
>DAHVFL010000066.1 GCA_027316975.1 Chloroflexota bacterium
CTGCTATATAGAGCGTGTTGCCATCCCAGGCGCTTGAAGAAATGCTCGGCCCGGGATTGACAGCCAGTCGGACTTGCCAGAGCGGACCAGCCGCGATATTTGTGCGGTCGAAGGCATAGTAGAAGCCAGCCTTATTTTCAACTCCCAGCATGTTATAGAAGGTGCCATTAATGGTCGTCGTATAGAGGGTCGGAGTGCTGGCAAAGTCGCTATCAGGTATTCGCTCCGCCTTCGGTATCTTCCAGGAAGCAACGAAGGAGAGGTCAGAGGTGTTTAATTCGACCAGTGCTGTCGCCAATGGTGTCAGGGTGCCTTTTACGGCGCAGGTAGCTTTCTCTGCGGTCGTGAAATAAATCTTCCCGGTTGCTTCATCGATGGTTGGAGATGTCCATACGCTTCCGCCGGTGCAGTTAGTTCCGGCCATGACGTCGAAGGTATTTTGGATGGTCCCTGTTGAAGCATTCACCTGTACCAGCTGACCTTGTGGACGGGTTTTGCAATCAGTGGTGGAAGAAATACCGATGTAGACACTGCCATTAAAAACTGCCGGGGGACTAAAGAGGAAACTCTGAGGCTGTGTGCTCATCAGCGTCTTCCAGAGGACTGCTCCAGTATTCGCGTCGAGTGCATAGAGGTTGACATCGCCACCAGGTACCAACAAGACTGTCGTTGTCACACCATTAATGAGAACAGTAGTAACAACACCCGAGCTGGCTACGCCAATGCGTGAATTGTAGCACGTGATTGTCTGACCCAGATTCATCGACCATGCTGGTTTTCCATTGAGATACGTTGCATGTTCTACACCATCCCATGACCCCCAGTAAACCATGCCATTCGCTACGAGCGGTTGCGTCGTAACCCTGCCTGCCGTAGCCACGAGTGTCCAGTATCGCTTCAGGTTTGGAGCCGAGCTTGTATTGATGATCGTCTCGGCGCTATTGAATCCCGTGCGCGCGTTGTTCATCATGTACGTTGTCCAGTCGCCTGCCTGAGCGTGAGCGGCTGGTCTTGTAGCAAGAAACGTTGCCAGTAGCATTACCAGCGTTGCCACGATTGTCGCGATATGCACTCGATAGCTTTTCCACTTTCTCCGCATAACGCTCTGTCCCAATTTCATAACCATAACCTTTCCGCATAGAACCCGATTTTGCGCAAAATAGTCAATGATTTTTACTATAGTTGCGCTTGAAGTGTAACATGAGGGATGAGAGATTTAGTTGCGTTTTCGTTAAGAAAATGCGGCAAAAATGGAAAGAAGGTTGAATTCTGTCAACCTCCCTTGTAATCACCTTCTTTTCGTCGGCAAGCTGGAGATTATTTACATAAGCCCGTGGGTTTGATAATGGCCGAAGCTACCGCGTTGGGACTGGTTGAAGCAAGCATGACATGATGAGGAAAACCATTGGTATTGCCAGCAACGAGCCTCCCGGTCTCGGAATAAAAGGCGGTGGCGATAGTTTGTGCAGGCGCGAAGAAAAGGCTCCTCTTAGGGGTATAGGTTCCAATTGACCATACCAGTTGAACCGAACCGGCGTTGCTGTCAGGAGCAATCGTAATGGTGGCAGTATAGGTGACGGTGATGGTTGTGCCGCACGTTATGCCAGTTATAGTCGTCGGGCTTACTGAAAGCGCAATACTTTGAACGAGGAAAGGTCCGGGCAGTCTACAAGTGCCGGTTGGTCCAACAGCAGAGGAAGTGATTGTGCTGCCGGGATTGTCGACGGTGATGGTGCCTGTCAATGGAGAAGAGTTCAACTGAAGAGAATAATTGTTCAGAGTGTATGTTACCGTTTTGCTGGTTTCGCCTGAGGCGAAATTCACACTTCCAGCTATATTTGTGTGGTTGATATTCCATGTAAATGGCATCGGTCCGCCTGTGCTGCCACTATTTACAGTGATGATGGCATTGAATGTTACACTGGTTGTTGTACCACATGAGACGCTAGAGAATGAATCAGGGCTGACCGCAATAATTACACCTGTTGCATGCGGGGGTATAGGCGTGAGCGCAGCCGTAGGAGAGGGTGTGCGCGATGGAACTACCGTCGCGAAAGTTGTATCTGTTGGCGTTGGGGTTTGATTTGACGAGCCAGTATTTGAACTGCCACATCCTACTATCACCAGGGAGAGCAAGACTATTGTTATCAAGCGTTTAAACATTTTTACCCTCTTTAACGAGACCAACTCTATCTGCACAAAAGAGAGGAAGTCCTCTAAATAACTGAATAATATAGGTAACATATCTCGTCCATATCCGTGTTGCATACCTCACTTATTATACTACAACCTTGCCAATCTCAGGTCGATATGCTGCCTCTCGTCGATTCGGCCCTTTGTAGTACATTTGAGGTACATATGTGATGGTCTATTCAGTCAGTCGTTACAAAGATAGGTATCTGTCGAAACATTCAGCGTGCATCTGGTTAGCAGGCATCATCTGCTGCTCTACGGCTGGAGGCACGACACAGGCAAATGATAGGCGAGTAAACGTGTCAGAAATTTCAGCAGGTTCAGGGAAGATTTCAATAACTGTTGATGAGTCTGCCGACCCGGCTATTGAATCGTTACCTGCCCCCGGTGCGGATATACCTTCCATCAGCCATAACGACATCCTGGGAATCGGTTTTCTTCGTTTTCGGCTTAGCCTGGCGAATCTTCGCCCCGGTCGTGGTTTCTTACATAGGCGTTTTAGCTTCGCAGAGGCGGCGGCGCTCTTTCTCACAGCCTACCTCGCTTCACACATTCTGGGCCTGGTGCGCCAGGTCATCTTCAACGCACTATTTGGCGCAGGCCCTGCGGCAAATGCCTACTACGCGGCATTCCGCCTGCCGGATACACTGTTTAGCCTGATTGCAGGTGGAGCGCTTATTCAAGCATTCGTCCCTGTCTTCGTCTCCTACGAGAAAGAGCGTGGACGACAAGAAATGTGGCGTCTCACCAGTCTCGTCTTTCATCTATTGCTCGTTGTGCTGACGGCACTTACGCTGATTGCCGAGTTTATGGCACCCGTATTCGTCAGTAACTGGCTGGTGCCAGGGTACTCATCGTCTGAGCAAGCCCTGACGACCACCCTGACACGTATTATGCTCGTGCAGCCATTGCTTCTGGGACTGGGCGCTCTTTTTACCTCAATCCTGAATAGCAAGCGCCAGTTTTTCCTACCGGCGCTTTCGATTGCCGTGTACAATGCCGGTTTGATTGGAGGATTGCTGGTGGCCCTGGCGGTGCCTGGCGTAGGCATCTATGGACCGACGGTGGGTGTTGTGATTTCAGCGCTGATTCAGGTACTTGTCCTGGTTCCCGGGCTGGTGAAGCAGGGAGTGATATATACACCCACGTGGAATCTAAAAGAGACTGGACTGCGTGAAATCCTCTCACTGCTTGGCCCCAACATCATTTCGGTCATTGTGCTTACTGCTGGCCTGATTATCGATACCGCCATTACATCTTACATGAAGGATAAAGCCAGTCTTTCAGCTATCCATAATGCGCGTTTACTCTTTGACTTACCAATAGCCTTCCTGGGTCAAACGCTGGGATTGATCGCGTTGCCTCAGCTGTCGAGACTGGCCGTCGATGGGCGGTATATGCGCCTCCGCAGCTTGACGATGAAGATCCTGGGTGGAGCGGTGCTGATAAGCGTACTTGTAGCTTTCCTGCTCTACCTTTCAGGCAGACCACTTATTCGCCTGTTTTTGCAGCGTGGCGCTTTTACTGCTCATGCATCGTCTCTTACCGTACTTGTACTGATCGGTTTTGCTGTTGGATTGCCGGGTCGTGTTGCTTCTGATCTCTTAATACGGAGTTTCTACTCCATTAAAAATGCGGTCGTTCCACTGATCACTAATCTCCTTGCCTTTGCGATACGTATGGGTCTCTTGCTCATGCTCTTGAGGTTACTTAAAGGCAAGTACTTGCTGCTGGCAATTCCACTGTCGATTGGAGCAGCACAAACGCTTGAGGCAGGGGCGCTCTTCCTGTTGTTCTTCTTTTACTCTCTCAAAAAATTGCAGAGAGAGCGAGAAACAACGGTGAGCGTTCAGGCAAACACTGTCGATGTCCATGAGATGGAGGTTGATGAATTTTAAATCGCGGTGCGCTCGCGTCTTTCGCAAATGTAGGGCAGATGCTTGTAGGGACGCGATTCATCGCGTCCCTACAAGCACCGACGTTTTCCCGCAAGGACACAGGGCCGGGAGGATAACTCGTCCTTGTACTATCTGGCGTCCTATGCTATGCTAGACGCATGATGACGCCGCAAAACCTGCTGACGACGCTACTGCACATGGATGAAAGCGCGGGCTATGCTGTTCTGCAAAAGCAGATAGCCTCATTAAATGGTGATGCTCAACAGCAGTTGATCGAGTCGATCAAGCGCGAAGCGGATAGGCGTTGGGGGGATGAAACGCATCTCGCCTATCAACTGGCCGGTCATTTACTGAGCATCGGCGATCTGACGGGCAGCCGCTATGCCCACGCGTTGGGGTTGATGACGCGGGGTGAGGCGCTGCGGCGTTTGGGACGCAATGCGGAAGCTATCAAATTTCTCGATGCCGCGGGAAAAGAATTTCTCTCCGTGGGAGATGAGGTCGGCTGGGCGCGCACGCGCATTGGCCGTGTCAGCGCCTGTTTGCAGTTGAATCTCACGGCTGAGGCCCTGCGAGACGCTGCCGCCGCTCGCGAAGTCTTTATTCGCTATAACAATCTGAAACGCGCCGGGCAGATTGATGTGAATGCCGCGATTATCCACTTTGAACTCGGCCAGTATGAACAGGCATTGCGCCTGTATGATCGCGCTATTGAGACCTACCTGTTGCTGCACGAAGAGGTTGATCTCCTGATCGCGCGCGCGCGCGGCAATAAAGCCCTTGCCCTGGCCGCGCTGGGCAGGTTTCGCGAAGCCATCGCCATTCACCAGCAGGCCCGCGCCACCTTCGCGACCTATGAGAATCAGAAAATCTCTGTTGCGCGCGAGGAACTGAATATCGCCGAGATTTACGCGGCGCAAGGACACTATAGCGCGGCTTTGCTGCTCTTTAACCGCAGCCGCGAGTATTTTAGCAGTTACGCGATGGAATTACCTGCTGCCGAGGTTGCGCAGCAAATCTGTAACTGCCTGCTGCGTTTGAACCGCTCACGCGAAGCCTACGCGCTGGCCGGCGAACTGGTGGTGTACTTCCGCCATTCTCAGAGTTACCGGAGCAACCTGGCGCAGTCCCTGCTATACCAGGCAGAAGCGGCCATGCTGGCGGGTGATTTGACCGGTGCTTACGAGAAGCTGCGCGAGGCCCGCACGATCCTGGAAGATATGGGTCTTATGGCGCTGGCCTCCAAGGTGCGTTTGCAGCAGGCGGAACTCCATTTTGTCAGCGGGCAGTATGACGAGAGCCTGCGCGAGGCGCGCTCTGTCGCCGATGCTTTCGCGGAGCAAGAAGCATTGCCGCAACTGGCGCGGGCCGCGCTGCTCCAGGCGCGCATACTCGCCAATCTTGGCGATACCGCGTCGGCGCAGGAACTGTGCCAGCAGGCGTTAGATATTGCCCAGGGGCAGGGTTTGCTCGATTTGAAATACGGCTGTGATTATATGCTTGGGCAGATTGCCGAGTTTCATCAGAACACGCAGGCGGCAGCGCACTACTACGAACGCGCGATCAAGGGTATCGAGGATGTGCAGAGCCATCTTGTGCTGGACGAACGCAGCAGCTTCCTCGAAGATAAGGGCGCGGTATACCAACGCGCCATGCTGCTGGCGCTGAGGCAGCAAAGGAAGGAACAGGCTCTCATTTACGTCGAAAAAGCCAAATCGCGTGTGCTGGGCGATTACCTGCGCAACAATATCGATATTCGCCTGCGCGCGGCGGATAAGGCCAGCGAGGCTATTCTGGAAGACCTGGCGCACCTGCGAGAGGAACAGGCCTGGTACAGTTCGATTGTCTACGACGCGGAGTACGAGGCCAATCTGAGCGACACCGCTGTGCTGCGTATACGCGCTATGAAGCCGGGGCAGGCGCGCCAGGAGATGCAGAAGCGCGAGCGCGGCATCGAACACCTGCTGGAACAGATACAGCTACGCCTGGCGGGAGACCTGGCCTCGCGCTCGCGTTCCAAATGGACGGACAGCATTATTACCTCGCTCTGGCAGAAACTTGAGCGCAACACGTTGATGCTGGAGTATTATCTGACCGAAAGCGACCTGCATATCTTCCAGATGACGCGCGCGGGAGTGGAAACGCTGGTTATTCCTGGCGTTGTACCCCGGCTGGAGCGCCTGCTCTCGCTGTGGCGCGTCAATCTTGACCTGGCGGCGCAGGCCAGTGGCGCGCTGGACCGCTCCTCAGCCTTCGCGGGCCTGCAGGAAAATAGCCTGGGGCTGTTGCAACGCCTGTACGATGTGCTACTGAAACCGGTAGAATCGGCCCTTGAGAACTGCGAACACCTGACCATCGTTCCCTATGGCCTGTTGCACTACCTGCCGTTTCATTGCCTCTTCGATGGCGTGCAGTTTGTGATTGAACGCATCAATGTCTCTTACCTGCCAGCCGCCGCGCTGCACGACATCTGCCGCAAACGCGGTAAGGACATTCGGCTGAAGGGTATTCACCTGCAAAACTCGCTGGTGATGGGACTGTCAGACAATGGACGGCTGGCCTTTGCGCGGCAGGAGGCCGAGGCCGTGGCGAAGCTGCTGGGCGCGCCCTGCGCCCTGAACGAGGCGGCTACAAAGGCGCTGCTGGTAGAGGTGGGGCCGCACAGCCCCATCGTGCATATTGCCGCGCACGGTATGTTCCGCCTCGATGCCCCCAACTTTTCGCATATCCAGCTTGCTGACAACAAACTGGATGCCATCGATGTCTTTAACCTCGATCTCTCATCCTGTTCGCTGCTGACGTTGAGCGCGTGCGAGACTGGCCGTGCCATCGTCAAGGGCGTCGATGAGGTGATCGGGCTTGGTCGCGGCTTCCTCTATGCCGGGGCAGCCTCGCTTTTGCCCACGCTGTGGAAAGTCGATGATGCCAGCAGCGCGGAACTGATGGAGATGTTCTACCAGGCCCTGTTGAGCGATTTGCCCAAAGCCGCCTCCCTCGGTGGGGCGCAGCGCGCGTTCCTGGCTCGCTCGCGCAGCTCTATCCGTCCCTATCGCGTCCATCCCTACTTCTGGGCAGGGTTCCAACTCATCGGCGACGCGGGGGCGTTATGAACTATCTCGCTTTGCCGCGAGCCTTGACCTCGTTGCGCTCACGCAATTTTCGTTTATACTGGTTCGGGCAGATGATCTCGATGATGGAGAGCGAACCCTGTGAAATATCTGGTGCCAGACTATGTTTATACGCCTGAAGGATTGCAGGCCAACAAAGCCATCTCGATAGCCGATGATGGACGGATTGGCGCTATGATGCCGTATGCAGGAGGGCGCACACTTACCGCTACAGATACAGTAGCTGCCGAAATAGTGATGCTCCCTGGCATAGCTCTTTTGCCCGGCTTCGTCAACGCGCATAGCCACGTCTTTCAACGGGCGTTGCGCGGGCATACCCATCGCCCGCTTTCGCACCAGGATACCTTCTGGACGTGGCGGCGGGCCATGTATGCGGAGGCGCGGCGATTGACGCCCGACCTGCTGTACGAGGGAGCGGCACGCGCGTATCGCGAGATGCTGGCGTCGGGCTATACGACCGTGGGCGAATTTCACTACGTGCATCACCAGCCTGACGGTACGCCCTATGCCAGCCCCAACGCTATGTCGCAAGCGGTGTTGCAGGCGGGTCATGACGCGGGTATACGGGTGGTACTGCTTATGGCGGCTTACGCTCAAAGCGGCTTCAACCAGCCGCCGGAAGAGGGGCAACGGCGTTTCTGCGATGTCTCGGTCGAAGCGTATCTTGCACGGGTGGAGTCGCTGCGAGAGAAGGGCGTTCCGGTGGGGGTTGCGCCGCATTCGGTACGCGCGGTGCCTGAAGGCTGGTTGCGCGCCATCGCTTCATATAGCCATAAATACGAGCTGCCACTGCATGTTCATGCCGGTGAGCAGGTGGCGGAGATAGAGCAATGCCGGGTCGCTTATGGCTGCACGCCCGTTGAACTGCTCGAACGTTTCGGCGCGTTGGGGAGCCTGACGACGGTTATTCATGCCACACACGCCAATGCAACTGAGATTGGCCTGCTTGCTCGCTCTGGTTGTACGGTCTGTGTTTGTCCAACGACGGAGGGCGACCTGGGCGATGGCATCGCTCCCTACGCGGAACTGCTGGCGCAGGGCATTCCGCTTGCTATCGGCTCCGATAGCAATACGCGCCTCGACCCTTTCGAGGAACTGCGCTGGGCCGAATATAGCGCGCGGATGCGCTACCAGCGCCGCCGCGTGCTGGTAGCTGACGCGATGGCATCGCCCGGGCCGTTACTGCTTGAATATGGCACGCGCAACGGCGCGAAGTCGCTTGGCATAGAATCGGGCGTAATTGCGCCAGGGATGCTGGCCGATTTTGTGGCAATTGATGTGAAGCATCCATCATTAGCGGGTTGGAATGCTAATGATGTGCTGGATGGATTGTTCTTCGGGGCGTCGGCGGAGGTTGTGGTGGGAACGTGGGTAGGTGGGAAGAGAATACGTTGATCTATCCTATTTACGGGCCGATTTCGGCTTCACCGGCCCTGTCCAGGCGGAACTGGCGGAACGCGGGTAACAGCCATGTTAGCGCGAGGACGCCAACTACACACGCCATCCCGCCTGTTGTTGCCGATATCTGCGCATTCGTAACAGAAGCGACGAGGCCCGACTCCACATCGCCCAGGCGCGGCGAACCGTTCGCTTGAGCTAACCAGACTGCTGTGATGCGCCCGCGCAGGTTGTCCGGAGTGGAGAGTTGCAGCATACTGCTGCGCAAAACTTCCGATATAGTGTCTGCCCAACCGGCAAAGGCAAGCATGAGTAGCGCGAGGAGAAGCCATGTGCTGAGGCCAAAGATGGTAATGGCAATTCCCCATAGTCCCACCATTACGAGAACTGCTCGACCGGGGCGCGCAATGTGGCCGACCCAGCCAGAACCAGCCGCGCCGATTAACGCGCCCGCGGCGGGCGCTGCGTAGAGCAATCCAACAACCTGCGCTCCACCCCGGAAGACCGTCAGGCCAAAAGCGGGGAAAAGAGCGCGCGGCATACCGAAAACCATCGCGTCGATATCAATGAGAAGAACCCCTTGTATGACGGGACGGCCTCGCACATACTGTATTCCTTCGCGAAACGATGTCCAGCTGGCAACTCTCCCCCCTCCCTGCGGTGGTTGTGAAGGCAGAAGGGTAACGGCGAGGAGCGCAGCGCCGTAGGTAGCTGCGTCCAGCCAGTAGGCGATGGATAGATGGAAACGACTGATGATCAGTCCCGCGAGGGCAGGGCCTACGACCGCTCCTGTCTGATAGAGTAAGGCGTTGAGGGCTGCGGCCGCCGGAAAAAGTTCACGCCGGACGAGATTGCGCGTTGCGGCTCCGCGCGCTGGTCCATCAACGCCAGCAATACCTGCCAGCAATGCTGCCAGGAGGTAGAGAAGCCAGACTGATGGGTGAGGGAATAAGGTGATGGTCGCCAGCGCCACTGTAGTCAGGAGTAGGAGTAATTGTGTGATGAAGAGGACACGCCGGCGATCTATAGCGTCGGCAAGCGTGCCTCCATAGAGCGTAAAGAGCAAGGTTGGCCCTAATTGAACCAGTCCGATGAGACCTACAGCGAGCGAGGAGCGCGTCAGTATGTACACCTGGAAAGGCAGCGCAACGACAGTCAGTTGCGTGCCGAGTAACGAGACAAGCTGGCCCCAGAAGAGCCTGCGATACGGGACAGACTCGCGCAGGGGAGAAAGGTCAACCAGTAGACGTGGGGGCCGCATGAATACCTTCCTTCAGATGTTACAATATCGTTACACTATTGTAACATATACGTTGCAGTATGACAAGGGAAGTAATGAGGAAGACGATGATAGATGATTCACTGCTTGCTGCGGCGATAGTAGCATTGCAAGAGGTCGGATGGAAGAACCTGACGCTCGAACGGGTGGCAAACGCTGCTGGCGTCTCGCGTGTGACACTCTGGCGGCAAGGCGTTACCCTGGAGCAAATTGTTGAAGGACTTTTAGTGCGGCTGACGAGTGAATACCGGGAAGCGCTCTGGCCCACCTTAACAGCAGAGGGAAGCGGGTGGGTGCGTCTCACGGCGGCGCTTACCGCTTTATGCGATGTAGCTGAGCGGCATCTGCCACTGCTGCTCGCGAGCGATACCATCTTCCATGAAGCGCACGATTTCACGCAGACAAGCTTTACTGAGCCTCTTGCGCGGCTGCTGCGCGATGGCATGAGTGATGGATCAATTCGCGACGTGGATAGTCACGAAATGGCCGATGTGCTCTTTAATACGGTATGTTGGACATTTGTACATTTACGCTCGCGACACCGGTGGACTCCAGAACGCATCAAAGCGCTCTTGCTTGACCTCATTCTGGAGGGGCTTGCGCCTCGAAAATAACAGTCAAAAACCCCTGGCTGTTTTCGTTTTAGGAGTAAGGTCTGCTCTGCCTTTTCTCGGTCGTTCGCCCGGATCGGGCTCCAGCGCGGGCGTCTCTTCAATCATGCGCAGGCTCTCGGCGATGGCGCGGTCCAGTTGTGGATCAACGCCGTTGACGTAGTCCTGCGGCGCGATATCGACCTCGATATCGGGGTCGGTGCCGTAATTTTCCACGTTCCAGCCCACGTCTTTGAACCAGAAAGCGTATTCCGGCTGGGTAGTCTGGGTGCCGTCAACCAGCGCGTGACGGGGGTTAATGCCCACAACGCCGCCCCACGTGCGTTTGCCGACCAACGGACCGAGCTTCATCAGTTTGAACGAGTGGCTGAAAATGTCGCCATCCGATCCGGAGTGCTCGTCGGTCAGGGCCACCATGGGGCCGCGCGGTGATTCTGCCGGGTAGGGTTCGGGTTGGCCCCAGCGCGCGAAATCGTACCCGATGCGCCGCCGCGCCAGCTTTTCGAGCAGCAGGCCGGAGACCATGCCCCCGCCGTTGTGGCGCACATCGATGAGCAGCGCGGGATAGTCGTACTCGGCAAGGTAGCTGCGGTGAAATTCCGCGAAGCCCCGGTATCCCATGTCTGGAATATGGATATAGCCGACGCGCTCCTGCGATTGTTCATGCACGTAACGGCGGTTTTGATCGACCCATTCGCGGTAGCGGGCGGTCATCTCGCTGCTTAAAGCTTTGACGGTGACGACGCGCGTTTCGCCGCTGGCCGCGCTTTCGATGGTCAGTTGTACCTCGTTGTTGGCCTGGCTGACCAGTAGTTCCGCCGGGCCGCGTTCGGGTGTGACGCGCTGGCCGTTAATTGCCAGCACAGCGTCCCCCTCCTCGATGTTCAGGCCGGGGCTGGTGAGCGGCGAAGTGGCTTTGCTATCGGATGGATCGCCCCATACGATATGCGCGATACGATAGCGCTGGTTTTCTTCATCGTAGTCCCAGTCAACGCCCAGGTAGCCCTGCTGGTAATTGGGGGTCTGCCGGTATTCGCCGCCGCCTTCATAGGCGTGGGATGTGCCTAACTCGCCCTGTAATTCCCAGAAGAGGTCAGAGAGTTCTGAACGCGAGGAGACGCGCTCGACGAGGGGCGCGTATTGCGCGTGAACCCTGTCCCAGTCGATACCCGCCATATCCTCGGTCCAGAATTGCTCGCGCTGCAAACGCCAGGCCTCGTCAAACATTTGTTTCCACTCGGCTGCCGGCTGCACCGACACCTTGACGCGGCCCAGGTCGATCCAGCCGGTTTCGCGGTGGGTGCGCTCGGTGTTCTCTCCTCTGGGCGCTTTGTCGCCCGCTTTTAAGACGCGCAAGCGCGAGCCTGTGCGATAGAGCAGGGTTTTAGCGTCACGCGATAGCTCGAAACGGCTCACGCCATCCATGAGAAATTCTTGCTTCTGCGTTTCAAACTCGAAGCTGTCGATGCGCCCTTTAGGCTCGTGGCTGCCGCCGGGAGCCTGGTTGATGGTGCCTTCGATGGGAAAGGAGAGGAACAGCGCTTTGCCCTTGATGCCGAGAACGCGAGTGTAGAGCCCTTCTGAGACGGGGAAAGCCACAACGCGCCGTGTGATGCCATCCAGGTCGATCATAATAGGCGCGGGTTTGCCGTTACCTGTTTCTTCTTTTTTGGCGTCGTCCTGCTCTTTACCGGTTTCTTCTGCCTGCTCGCCCGCTTTTGCTGCCCCATTCTCCTTTTCTTTTTCCTTGTCCTTCTCTTTGTCGCCGGGTGCTTTGGGTTCGGGGATGAACGGAGATTTCAAGTCGGGCTGCAACATGATAGCGTAGGGCTTGACGCCACGCGGGAAGCTCCATTCAAAGTGCAGGTTGTCGGCGACGGGATTGAGGACGCGCTGCCCCAGGAAGTAGAGATATTTCCCTTCAGGATCGAAGGCGGGCGAAAAATCTCGCAGGATGGGGTCGGTCGCCATAAAAGTTTCGCCGCTCTCCACGTTGCACAGCTTGATGGCTGCCTTGCGCCGGATGCCCGTGAAGCCGTATGCCAGCCAGCGCCCGTCAGGAGACCATGCCGCGCCTTGAATGCGTTCGTAATCGCTGCGATCAAGCACGCGCGCGCTGCTGGCTTCGAGGTCTACCACAATCAATTCGTTGCGGTGATTGGTGATGGCTACTGTATCGCCGGTGGGCGAGACAAGCAGGTGTACAGCGCGGCCAAACTCGATGTCGCTATAGACTTTCGGTTCGCTGGCGTCTTCGGGGTTGAAGACCACCAGCGCTTCGCGCCCGATTTCGTCGCTGATGGCTACCAGGCGTTTGCCGTCGTTGAGCCATTCGAGCAGGCGATAGCGCACTCCATCGGGCGCGCCGTGCTGGAGGACGGGTCCTTCCCAGTTGCCAAATGAAAAGGCTTTGCCGCGCGTGGTGATTGCCAGCGCGTACCCCTGCGGGTGCAGCGTGGCGCTGTGCAGGTTGCGCCCGGCGAAGACGAACTTGCGGTTGCGCTGCGCGCGAGAGCCGGGCAAGCTAACGTGCAGTTGGCGCGAGCGCGAGGCGGCAGGGTCGAACAAGTAGAGGTCCGCGCCCGCGTGGTAGACCATGCGTTGCCCATCGCTGGACAGGTTACGCGCGTAGAAGTCCGAGTGTTCGGTATGGCGGCGCAAGTCTTCGCCCTGTGGTGTGCAGGAGTAGATGTTGCCGATGCCTTCATGGTCGGAAATGAAGTAGATGCGCTCGCCTACCCAGCAGGGCGCGGCGATATTGCCATCCAGACGCAGCAGTCGCTCGAAGATGCCGTTGCCCTCGACATCGCACCACAGATGCCCGGCGGTGCCACCCCGGTAGCGTTTCCAGCGCGCCGGTTCGCCAATATTGCGGCCGATTACCACGCCGCCGCGTGGCCCATAGGATAGGGCATTGGCCTGCCCGACGGGCAGCTTGCGCGGTTGTCCGCCCCGGGGCGAGATGGCATAAATGAATTCCTGCCCCCACAGCGACTGCCCCGTATTGCTGGAGTACAGGATGGCATCTCCCGCGGGAGACCAGCCGGCGACCTTGCACGAT
>DAHVFL010000067.1 GCA_027316975.1 Chloroflexota bacterium
CTCATCCACTCCACCCCTCCCCTTGTCCCTACAGAAGACACCCCCCTTCCCTCGTCACTGCATTCGGTTGTCAAACATCATCAGCACGGGAGCGAACGTCTCTCGTCATTCCCCTCCAATATTGGGTCAGCAAAAACCATCAGTCCCCTGGACGTAAGCGTTCCGATGTATATCACTACCCTATTCAGTTAGCAATACTCGACTATATACAAGTATAGCCATTTTAAGAGAGGAACCGCAAGTATGATTTTCCTTCGCAATGAAAAACATCAGCGACAAGCCCCCTACAAGCCCCAAATTCACCTCCGAAATATAGTATTTCCTGGAGGTTTTATGGTATGCTTCATACAGCACCTGCTAGCAGGATATTCAGCGACCTGGATTTCCGCGACATGGTGTCAAGAAGCTGCATTGACTCCCAACACTCTGTTGTTGCAATGCATGCACCAAGCAACAGCTCTACTGTTTTGAAAACTAGCAGGCGTAAAGTGCGCCTGTTACAAGAGCGAAAAGGAGTTACCCTGATGGCGCGTGTCCAATTCGACCACGTTTACAAGAGCTTCAACAAAGTTGAAGTGGTTCACGATATCAATATGGATGTCGCGGACAAAGAGTTTCTGGTGCTGGTCGGTCCTTCGGGCTGCGGTAAAAGCACCTGCCTGCGCATGATCGCAGGCCTGGAAGATGTTACCTCGGGGGAAATTTGGATTGGTGACAAGGTTGTCAACAACGTAGACCCCAAAGACCGTGATATCGCCATGGTTTTCCAGAACTACGCCCTCTATCCTCACATGACCGTCTACGACAACATGGCCTTCGGCCTCAAGCTGCGTCACATTCCCTCCCAGGATATCAAGAAGCGTGTTGAGGACGCGGCGGACATCCTGGGCCTGGAAAAACTGCTCAAGCGCAGGCCCAAAGAACTCTCCGGCGGTCAGAGGCAGCGCGTCGCGTTGGGCCGCGCGCTCGTGCGGTCCGCGCAGGTGTTCTTATTAGACGAGCCGCTCTCCAACCTGGATGCCAAACTGCGCGTGCAGACGCGCGCGGAGATTTCCAAGATTCACCAGCGCGTACAGACCACCTTCGTCTACGTGACACACGACCAGACCGAAGCCATGACGATGGGCACCCGTATCGCTGTTCTCAACGGCGGTTTAATCCAGCAAATCGGCGCGCCGCAGGAACTCTACGATCACCCGACCAACCTGTTCGTGGCGGGTTTCATCGGCTCTCCGGCCATGAACTTCTTTGACGATGTCAAGGTGGTGACCGATGGTGATTCAACGAAGATCATCATGGGCGACACCGGCCAGGTTGAGGTGCCGCCGCTCTACGTCCATAGCGCGCGCGACGCGGCTGGCAAGAAATTGATCCTGGGTATTCGCCCGGAGCATCTCGCGGATATGTCCCTGCTTTCAGAAGCCGAACGCGCCAGCTCAAGCATGAGCGCGCCCATTGAAGTCGTTGAACACCTGGGCAGTGAACTGCTTGTGTACATGACCGTCCAGGGCAAACAAATGGTGGCTCGCATTGACCCGCGTTCCAAAGCCAGCATCGGGCAGACCATCAACCTGCATATCGATACTGAACACATTCACCTCTTCGACACAGACACAGGTCTGGCCCTTTTCTAACGCGAGTGACCAGGGCGGGGTTTCGCCGCTCTTGCGGCCCCCCTGCCCTGGTTAACAACTCCCTATGGTATACTATGATATAGTAGGACATATTGTATAAATGTCTGCTATTCCACAGTATTTTGTGGAAAAGTATGTTATGCTACACACATTAAATGAAACTGAACTTATAACTTACGCCGTTTTCATGAAATAAAGATAAGGTAAATGTAACCAATGGACACCTCTATCCGTCTCTACAACACGAATAGTAGATTGCGTGCAACGCTGAATGCCGAGGCGCCTGGCTATACTACTCGTCCCTTGCAGGACGAAGAGGATAGACGCGCAGAGGTTTCGCTTGACGAGGAAGAACCTGTTACCGACACGATCTCCACGCAATCTACAAGCACGCTGCAAGAACACGTGCAGCGGGTAGATGTGGCGGACTTTGAGGCGATCTTTGTTCGCTTTCAAGGACCTATTACGAATTTCATCTACCACCTGATTGGCAATCGTGAACAGGCATATGATCTGGCGCAGGACGTTTTCGTGAAAGCATACAAGGCGCTGCTCAACGGGACAGTAGTGCAGCCGGGGGCCTTATCGGCCTGGCTGTATCGCATCGCCTCGAACACGACAACGGACACGCTGCGCAGACGCCGTTTGATCTCCTGGTTGCCTCTTTCATTGTTTAACGAGGATCGTGGCATCGGCGCGGGAGTCATTTCCGACGCGGGTGGCGTGTCTTCCGAGAATTTTAGCTCGAACAATGAAGATGGCGAAGGGAAAAGTAGCTCCATTACGGCGATGTATGAGCGTGGGGGCTATGACGGCGGGCGTTTTGAGAATCGCGTTGCAGACCGTGAAATCGTTGAGCGACTCTTCCAGCAGCTCCCGCCTAAGTATGCTGTCTGTTTGTGGCTCTACGAAAATGATGGCCGCTCCTGTGCTGAGATCGCGGAGTTCTTGCACATTAGCCCATCAGCAGTCAAAATGCGTTTAATGCGCGCGCGAGAACGGTTCGCGACCTTGTATAAACAAGAAGTGGGTGACATACGTGAATTGTGAGCAGGCGCGGTCAGTGTTGTCCGCATATCGCGAATTGAAAGACGGAACGATCGATAGCACCGAACTGGATGTGCATCTGGAAGGATGCCCATCCTGCCGGCAAATGCTTGCCCGCGATATGTTTATCGGCGGACGCTTACGCGCGCTCCCCACGATCGAGCCACCTCCCGAAATGCATGGACGGTTGATGCGCACCCTCGCTCACGAACACGCGCAGTATCTCCAGAAGGCCCCGCCTGGCAGTGTGCCAACGCCCGAATTTCTCAAACCATACTTGCAAGAACATGCCAGGATCACACAAATCTCAAACCACTTCAGCGCATTATCAACTGCCGAAACCGGTCCCCTCCCCATCGTCCACGCGAAACGCCGCCGGCGTCCGCGCTCCCACATGAGCCAGTTCGCCGTGCTTGGCCTGGCCGCCATGTTTTTGATGGTGATGATGATGGGCGGCATAGCGTCGCTGCTTATATTGGCGCGTAATAATACAGGCAATCTAGCGCATGTCTATACGAATGGCGCTTCCCTTACGTTTACCGAAATCCAAAAAGGCTCCGTCGCGACATCTACCCCGTACCAGCACGTCGCCAGCGCAGTGGCTAATCGCACTGGCATCTATTATTCTGCTTATCAGAGCGACAAACAGACCACCTGGATGTTGCTACAACTTGACCGCGCAAGCAAGAAGAGCACGCCGTTATTAACCCAACCCACCGACCAGCCCATGATCGTACTGGATAGCACTCCGCAGTGGCTGGTATGGTTACAATTTGATAAGCCCTTTGCGCGATCACAGAACAACGTTCCCGGTACCGACCTGCGGCCCTGGAGCTTGCGCATCCTTTCACTGGTGCAGGTAGCGCAATCGCCGGTTCCCCTCACGCCGGCCATCCTCCTGAATGGGACGTTCGACCAATCGACCGCTCCAACCTGGGTACATACCCCCATACAGGGCGTCTGGCTGGCGCAAAGTGTGCTGTTCGTCGCAACGATTGATAGCAAAGGCGCATCGCATCTACTGGAATACCAGTTAGATTTGTCAGGCAAATCCGCCGGTATCGAAATTGCAAAAGCCGCTCCCGGTGATATCCTGACCTCGCCGACCGCCAGTAGCGACGCAACCGCCGTCTACTGGGCCGACGAATGGATGAATGATGCTGGCATTCTGAGTAGCAATATTATGATGAGACAGGAAACAACCGAATCTGGTCCTGCGCACTTCTCACAGAGAAGGTGGGTGACAGACACCACGCAATCGATACAACAGGGAGCTTTCCGCGAGGATAGCATGTCCTTCCGCCCCCAGATCGCAGACGGAACGCTTTTCTGGCTGAGTACCGCTACCAACGCACCGAAGGGAACGCCAACAGCCAGCCAGACGCCGCGCGTGGCAACACCACAGCTTAGCCCAATCCTCATTCCGCGTACAGAGCCAGGCATTTACGCGCCAGCGCTGGATGCCTCGGTACCCGGACAAATCTTTGCGCAACCTCTGGATGGCCTGACACCGCCCATCACAGTGAATAACGGCGGAGCCGCCTACGCGCTGCAAGTTGGCACCGACTTCGCCCTCTGGCAGAATGGCAAGGGGTACGAAATGTACGATGTTCCCACGCAGAGCGACGTGACCATTGGCAATACCCTGAATGACGCGACCATCCTGGCGGTCAACGGCAACTCCGCCGTATGGCTAGCCAACCGCACTACCAATGCGACCCCTGACGCGCAAGGCCAGAGCACGCTTTTACCGGTGAATTTCTTCTCATTCGACTGGCCGAAGTAGGCAGGCGCTTCTCAGGAATTACCGGATATATCATTCTCGTCCGTGAGTTCTTCACTCAATTTGACGATATCAATTCCTTAGCAGGTGACTAGCATCCCAGGAGTTTGGCGATCAGCATTCGCTGCACCTCGCTTGTGCCTTCACCGATTTCGTTGATTTTGACGCTGCGCCAGTAGCGCGAAACAGGGTACTCGTCCATGAATCCGTAGCCGCCGTGAATCTGCACGGCCTGGTCGGCGGCGCGTTTGGCCGTTTCTGAGGCGAAAAGTTTGGCTATGGACGCCTCGCGTGTGTACGGCTTGCCCTGCATATGCAACCAGGCAGCCTTATAATACATTAAACGCGCCAGTTCAATTTCTGTATCCATATCCGCCAGTTTGAACTGGATGGCCTGGAATGTGCTGATGGAGCGACCAAACTGCTTGCGCTCTTTAGCATAGGCCAGCGCCTCATCCAGGCAGGCCTGGGCAAGACCGACAGAGAGCGCGGCAATGGCGACACGCCCGGCATCGAGAATCTGCATGAACTGCTTGAAGCCGTCGCCGCGCTTGCCCAGGATGTCACCTTCGGGAACTGTACAATCGTCGAAGGTGAGGGGGCGCGTATCGGAGGCTTTCCAGCCCATTTTCTTGTACGCAGTGCCGATGATGTACCCAGGCGTGTCTCTGGGAACGATGATGTTGGTAATCTCGTTGCGATTGTCGGGTCGTCTTCCGGTAACGGCGGTGATGGTGACGCCGCCCGTCATATCCGTGCCAGCGTTAGTGATGAAAGCTTTGGAGCCGTTGATATGCCAGTAGCCATCGCGCAAGACAGCGCGGGTCTGCGTGCCGCCGGAGTCAGAACCGGCTCCCGGCTCGGTCAAGCCAAAAGCCCATAGCTTTTCACCGCTTGCCAGGGGAACCAGGTATTCCTCTTTTTGCCGCTTGCTGCCAAAGAGGTAGAATGGGCTGGCTCCCAGCGAAGTATGCGCTTCCATAGTAATTCCAACCGAAACGTCACCTCGTGAGATTTCTTCGATAGCGATACAGTAGGAGAGAAAATCCGCGCCCGCGCCGCCATATTCCTCCGGGAACGGTAATCCCAGCAGCCCCAGCTCGCCCATTTTGCGCACAATATCGTAGGGGAATTCCCCGGCGCGATCCATTTCTTCGGCGCGTGGTTTGATTTCCTGTTCGGCAAAATCACGGCAGGTTTCACGAATTGCCGTCTGCTCCTCATTGAGCGAAAAATCCATGATGATGTGCCCTCTTTCTCTGGAACGACAGAACTAGTATGCGCACCTATTATAAAGTAGTGGATGAGCAGTGACAAGCTACAACAAAGAAGCCGGGCATGAAGGCGAGAGAATAGCGTTTTCGCCACCTTCTCGCCTTCATGCCCGGCTTCTTCTCAGGCTAGGATGTCTGATCGACGTTATCGAAATACTCAGCGGTTTTGGTGAGATGAAGACCAATTTCCTCGCCCCAGGTAATGAGGCTTTGCGCGCTCTGGCACCAGCGCTGAAAGAGTTCGTCGTAATGGGCGCGGCTCAGGCCCACCCAGTCACCTTCCATTTGCGCTGTGAGGCCCTGGAGTTCTGAGATCATTTTGCTGCGAGCGAATTCGCAATTTTCTTGATAGCGCCTGCCAAGCTGGCGCATGAGTTCGGTATTGACATGAATTGTGCCACTCATCGTATAGTGCTCCTCTACGAATACTAATCAAACTTCCCGGAAGATGCTATCAGGCACGAAGCCCGTCTACCAGTAGTATACTGTGCTGTTCCAAAGACCCTCTGCAAGCGTGAGCCATGGTGCCCCTACCCGTCCCTGTCATCCTGAGCGCAGCGAAGGATCTGCGTCTGGCCTCATGAGAGATCCTTCGCTGCGCTCAGGATGACAGGGACGCTTCAGATAACGCCTATTACTACTACGGATGTTTCAGCAGGGCGACCCTCACGGTCGCCCTGGCTCATCTTGAAACAATATGACGGACAAAGAACTTCCGAATATTCACACCATTTTCACAAGTAGAGAAAGCTTTTTAGCGCAATATTCATACGTAACCAGTATAGTGAACAATGCAGGTCTCTGCTATTGATTGAGATGAACGTGAGAATTGGAGGAGTGAACATGAGTGTGATGCAACAAGCGTATACCCCGTTTGCCTATGTGGAGTTAGCTCGCCCTGGCGCTACAGCTATTTTTCGCGCGTTACCGTTCGCAACCGCGAAGCGTATCATGATGAATCAGATGCAGAGGCGCGAACGCCTGGTCTACATATTGCTGGATGGACGGCGTTCCGTAACGGACGTGGCCCGCTTACTCCATCTCAGCGAGGTGCAAGTGGCGCAGATAATGGTGTACCTGCTCAAATTCGGCTATATCGAATACATGCGCGGATGATGAGTTTTTGGGGGAAGGCGAAATTTGCCCCCAAAAGTGATAACTATTGGGCTTCCTGTACGTTATAATACATAGGCCTGGGATGGAAGGCGGGATGTTCGTGGGCAAGCATATCCACCTCGACGAGCAAGCTTGTAGCGTACATCTGGTAATCGCGCAACCTTTTCCCCATGGGGTTTGCGCGCGCGCCTCCTGGAGCTTCGCGATGCTCCATGCATACGCGTGGTAAGGGGAGGACGAGCTGGCACCCCGTCCTCTCCTTACTTTTTTTGTTGACAACCAGAAGGGTTGGTATGCGATTTACTGTTCGGTCTCTGGGTGGAAAATTAATCGCCGGCGCTGCTTTGACGCTTTTGCTTTGTTTGCTGTTCTTCTCGGCGGCATCATGGTATGTTCTTAAAATATTTTACGAGCACGAAGCAAAAAAGGATGCGACAACGCACCTGGCGCTGGTGCAACGTGCCTTCCAGACCCAGACCGCGCTTCTGACCTCCGAACTCTCTTCGATAACAAACAATCGTGCGTTGGTTATCGCGCTTTCGCAGCCCGATTTACCATCATCCAGCGCGCAAATCATCAATGCATTTGCATCGACGCTTACTCCCCCGCACCGCTTTTCAGGCATTGCCTACATCTCTAAATCGAAAAGCGACACCCTTGTTGAACCCCTGGGTAATATCAATGCCGACAATACTCTCTCTCAAGGTGTCAGGTCTCTGGCTGATGCTAGCTTGCTGGGAAAAACTGCTACTCTAATCATGCCGTCACCCGACGCGAAAGCGAGATCACCGTGGAATATTGGCTTCTCTGTGCCGGTATTCCAGACTGGAACCACAACCATCGTGGGTGCGCTGGTCGGATTGCAGCCCATCGATTATAATTTTGCCTTCGCACTTTTGGGTGTGAGCCGTAATCCAGAGCTGGATGTGGTTTTATGCGAAGCGCAACAAATAGAAGGCTCGACCCTCCACAACATCACGCTTGATCGCCGGCTGATCTGGGATGGTATTTGCCAGCCTGGTACTACGAATATGATCGATGCAAATCAACAGTATCTGACGAAATCCGCAATGGTTAGCTCTACTGGCGCGCTGGTCAATTCTCCAGGGCTGGTCATCGTAGATATTGAGCCGCTGTATAGTCTTTCCACGCATACCGAACGCGCCATCGAAATCCTGGTCTTCCTGGGCGTCTTTATGATAACCCTTGGCGTTATCATCTACACCCTCATTGCCCGCACGTTCTTCATCGGCCCCATTCGTCGTTTGCAGTCGAGTCTAGCCTCGCTGGTGACAGGAAGCAGCGAGCTGCCAGCGCCATATGTCACACTGGACGAGTTGAGCACGTTGACCCGCTCGTTCGACCTCCTTTCGGAATCATTAAACACGCAGGAAAATGAGAGCCAGGTGATTACCAGCCGCATGACCGACCTGCTCGCTATGAGCGATATCTTGATCTCCACACTGAATCTGGAAGACCTGCTGAAAGAAATTGTGTCGCGCCTGGGTAAGATCATGCAGGCAAAAAGGGTCTCGCTTTTGCTGTATGGGCGCGAAATGCCTTCTCCCTGGGCTGTTGCGCACTGGTCAGATATGCAGCAATCCAGCGGACGCCTGCCCGCCGCGGGTCCAGCCACCCCGGACACGGTAACGGTTCACGCCGACCCTGCCGGTGACATCACCATGACGGCCACCACCAAGCTATCGGCCATTCCCACCAGTGGTGTGCGCGCCGCTACCTCCTCGAATGGAAGCGGAAAACGACGAGCCATACGCGCGCCCAAATTGACGCCGCCGCCGCAGCCAAACGGTTTGCGCCACCCGCGCATTCCACGCCCGGCCCTGCGCGATCTCGATATGTTACTGGCGCGCATGGTGATGCAGAAGCAGAAAATCGCCTATGGCGAGGATGTCAACGCCATCTATCGCGAACGCGGGGAGACCTGGGCGCGCCTGGCGTTGGAAGCGGGCCATCAGTCTGTGGTTGCCGTGCCTTTGTTTCTCCAGGACAGGGCCATTGGGGCGGTAATGCTCTATGACGACAGCCCGCGACAGGTCAGCGGCCCCGACACGTTCTTACTAAGCACAGCAGCTATCCAGGCGGCCATGGCGATACAAAACGCGCTGCTTTTCGTCGAAGTCAAAGATAAAAATGCCGCCCTCGAGCGCGTCAACCACCTGAAATCGCAATTCCTGGCAACGGTGACACATGAATTACGTACTCCTTTGCACAGTATTATCAGTTATGGTTCGTTAATCTTAGAAGGATACCTTGATGGCGATCTGTCCGAAGAGCAGCAAGAGCACATTCAATTTATGGTGCGCCGCGCCGAAGACCTATCGCGCCTGGTCGATGACATGCTTGATCTATCCAAGATAGAAGCAGACCGGCTGGAAGTCAAAGTTGAACCGCTCGACCTCGAAGAAAGCCTGCACGATGTGCTGGGCGAACTCCGGCAAATAGCAGGCAATAAGGGGCTGGCCCTGACGCTCGAGATGGAGGAAGACCTGCCTATGGCCCTGGCCGACAGCCACCGCATTCGCCAGGTATTGGTGAACCTGGCCTCCAATGCCCTCAAATTCACGGAAAAGGGCGGTGTGACGATTCGCTGCTCCTTGTTGGAGCGTTACGACATGCTGCGCATCTCTGTCAGCGATTCGGGGATAGGGATTTCGCCTGCCGCCCTCGACTATATCTTTGAGGCATTTCGCCAGGCCGATGGCAGCACGACGCGCCGCTTTGGCGGAACGGGCCTGGGCCTGACCATCGCCCGCAAGTTGATCGAATTACAGGGCGGCGAGGTGGCCGTAGAAAGCATCGTCGGACAGGGTTCAACCTTCTCTTTCACGCTGCCAGTTGCCGCGCCCGCCAGAGTGCGCGCCAGTTAAACACGACACTCATCACAGAAGAGGCAATGCCAATGAATTTACCCGGTACATCTCATGCGCGTCAGGGGACGCAGTCGCCCACCATTCTCATCGTTGAAAATGAAGTGTCCAACCGCATCTTGATCGAGCGCGTCTTATCTACACGCGGCTATCGCTGCCTCCTGGCATCGAACGGACAAGAAGCCTTAAACATGCTCGACCGCGAACACGTCGATCTGATCCTGACCGATCTTTCGATGCCTGTGCTGGATGGCTTTCGCGCCACGCAATTGATTCGCGCCCGTCCTGGTATGGCAAATATCCCCATCGTAGCAGTTACCGCCTACGCGCTGAACGACGAAAGCGAGGCAGCCATGCAAAACGGGTGCAATGAGTATCTCACCAAGCCATTCAAGCCGCGCCAGCTTTTAGAAGTGGTTGATCGCCTGCTGCCCCGGCCACAGTAAAAGTCATACAGTGCGCAAAAATTGTAGCACATTGATTGAAAATTTGTTATGATGTACATATCAATGTGTGATACCCGTGACCCCGGCATGATCGCGAGCATCTCCCCTTATTCTCATGATGTTTGACAACCGAATTAAATAATGCGCATTGCCCCGTCCTGATGATCTTTGACAACCGAATACGGTGCTGTCATCCCTTCACTGCGTTCAGGGCAGGCTCTGAGCGCAGCGAAGGATCTGCCTGACCGGGCGCAGAGATCCTTCGCTGCGCTCAGGATGACAAAACCTTAATGCAACCTGAACGCCAGAATACCGATCACATAATACGGGAAAGTCAGCACATACATCTGACAGACCCACAACACGGCCTTGTTTCGTGTATACAGGCCATGAAAGAGCATAGCCAGCACAATGCCCGTCGAAAGTCGACCAGATGAGACCAGCTCTACATACGAAAGAGGCGACATGAATATAACCAGCACAAGGTTAAAGAGCCAGATCAGCCATGAGGCATGTTGCCAGCGATGGTGCAGAGCCTCTTTCACCAGCAGGAACAGGCTCAATACAGTAGGAATAAGCATGGAAATGATGAGAATTTGCAAACGGTACGGGTTGTTAGAGAAGTAAAAAAGCCCCTGAAACGGGAGAAGTTGAAAGGCTGGACCGGTCGGAATACCTTTCACATGAAATAAGGCAGCCACCAGAATATACCACGCTGCCGCCGGAGCAATGGATAGCAGCACCAGGCGCAGCGCGTCCCGCCAGCGCTTCTGGTAAAGAGCGACAAGCAGGTACCCCACAGGAAAAAGAACGGCAGTCTCGCGTGAGAGAACCGCCAGCCCCATGATGAGCGCGGCGACAGTAGGACGTTTGCGCATCATCAGGAACAATCCCAGGCAGACCAGGAAATAAGTAAACGGCTCGGTCGTATCAAAAATAAGGGCCGTAGCCTGACCAAAGTAGAGACCAAAAGCGAGGCTGTACCAGGGAGACAGTTTCTGCTGTATGAGCATCCGCGCCACCAGTTCAGTGCCAAGCACAATCGCGAGGAAGTTGACCAGCCACAATACGAAAGGTATGAGGCTCGCCTGTCCCAGCGTCATAGCCCATACCAGCATAGGATAAACAATGCGCTGGTAGCGATAAGCGGGTCGATCGAGAAACTGAGCGGCGTGGAGCGGGTCATGCGCGATCTGGTAAAAGAATTGCCCATCATAGCCAGGAGCCGCTGCCGGTATATGCAGCACAAATCTTGGCCCAATATGCACATAATAGAGAAAAGTATGTCCGAAAATATGCATATCCAGGCCGACAAAAAGCAAGTAGAGGCAGGCAACCACCAATGCCGGGCGCACAAGCATAAAAAGAGGATGGCGAGCCTGATCTTCGTCAGCAGGAATATCATCAGCCAGCGCAGTGGCCCCACTAGTATTCATGAATTTAAATGCGAACCCTTTCCAGGGCGATTATACTATGACTTACCACAATAGACAACTTACGTTGACCAGGGCGGGGGCAAGCCCTTTCAGGTATAGGTTTTTCAGCGCACTCAAGCAGCCGTGCGCGCCCGTGCTTTGGCGCGGCGTCTCTGCGCTCGTTTGCGCTCGCGCTCCCGCAGATGAGCGGGTCGGGGCGGTCTGCCAGGAGCCGCGATGGTCTGCGGCCATGCCTCCGGCATCAGCCTGCCGCACGGCAAGACCTCAGCCGTGAACAGCGCCGCCACGGTCCTCAAGCGTCCGCGCACAACGCAACTCAAGCGACGTGGCGGCGGCTGGTGGGCGGGCCGCGTGCGGCGACGCCGAGCCACATGCGTGTGGGGCAGATTGGCACCGGGATCGAGCTGCTCGTGTTCCTGCTCTGCCTGGCACCCCAGGCTGACCATCCAGAGCTGAGCCACTGCCATCGCTAACCAGAGTCGCTCTACCCGCCCGGCGTCCTGCATCTTGCTGTGGTGCCAGCCCCACAAGCCGCGTTTGAAGTCTTTGTAGCCGGTTTCCGTCCAGCTGCGCATGCCGTACCAACTTACCTGGGCTTGTTCTGGCGCCAGATCGGTGAGCACTACCCAGGGATGCTCGTAGCCGACCTCCCACTGCATCAGCAGGGTACACTTCAGGCGGCTGCCTTTGCCGGCAAAACACTCCACCTGGCCTTGCCAGCTGCTTCCCGGCACCCCAACCCAGCGGCTGATCCAGTCAAAGGCTTCCTCTCCTTCCGCTCGTGCCTTGACAGCCACATTGATGCGCAGGAACGGATGCCAGCCACAAGCGCAGATGGCCCGGAATAACCAGCGCGCATACAGTCCGCGATCGGCCATCACCAGCACCTGCCAGTCCGCGGGCATGCCGCTTTTCAGGTGCGTGAGCAAGCCCTCCCAATGGGGGCGCCAGGAGCCTTTCTCATGGGCACCCAGCACTTTCCAGGCCACCGGAATGGCACAGCTGCGAATGACGACGTTGATCGACAAAATCGTCCAGCGGTCCCCAAGGGTGGTGGCATCCAGCACCAGCACCATCTGCCGCTTCCCCGGCTCCCACAGCCTCACAATCCAACTGAGCAAGGGTGCAAAGCAGCCTGTCACCTCCCAGTCCCGTCGCTTTTTCCCGCTTGTGTGTTTGGCATCCAGATACCACTCGCGCAAGCGCTGAAACACAGCTTGTTCCTGCTGGTTCAGCACCAGTGCCAGCAGAGCACTGATTTGTGTGATCCCGGCGGCTCCGACCAGCGCAATCCCCGCGCTCCAGAGCGCCAGTCCCTCTCGTTGCGGTTTGCTTACATGAGCAAAGGCGGTTGACACCTGCTGTGTCCACTGCGATAATCGATCTAGGCAAGACATGGGCCTTCTCCTTCTTGTGATGAGTCTCGTGAGTTTTTCTCATCATAGCAGGTGGCGGCCTCTTGCCGCTCCTTTTCCCCTTTCTTTCCTAAAAACCTATACTTGTAAGGGGGGCAAGCCCCGCCCGTACCCTGTACGGGAGAGGACAACCACTTCGTAGTAGGGTACGGGCGGGGCTTGCCCCCGCCCTGGCTCGTGTGAAAAAGAGAATACATTTCAAGCAAAGCGTGGAAACAGCGCCAGCGCGTTTTCACGTTCGATCATTGCCCGCGCGGTCTCGTCGAACTCATAGTGTCTCTTGAGGCCGCGAATCACAAAGTCGGTCGCCATCTCCGGCGCAAAGGGGTAATCGCTGCCGAACAGGAGACGCGAGGCGTCCACCAGTTCCTGGAGCGAATGCAGCACATACGGTGAGGTGGAGAGCGCGAGATCGTAG
>DAHVFL010000068.1 GCA_027316975.1 Chloroflexota bacterium
CGGGCGCGCAGGATTCGATGGATACCGACTGGGTGACGGTAATCGAAAGTAATATTGACACCATGACGGGCGAATCATTAGGCGGGCTGATGGAGCGTTTGCTGGCATCTGGCGCGCTGGACGTGGCGTACACTCCGCTCTACATGAAAAAGAACCGCCCCGCAGTCATGCTTACCGTAATCTGTCGCGTCGAAGATGGCGACGCGCTGGCGCAATTGCTTTTGAGCGAGACCACTACGCTGGGTGTGCGTATGCAGCACATGCAGCGACGCAAGGCCCAACGTGTTCAGCAAACAATCGAGACCCCCTTTGGCAAGATGCAAGTCAAAGTGAAGCTGCTGGGAGGGCGTGTCATCAGTGCCGCGCCGGAATATGAAGAGTGCCGGCGCATCGCCTCGGAACGCTCGCTTCCACTGGAAGAGATCTACGAAGTTGCGCGACAGGCCATCCAGCGCGCTATAATATTCATAGAGGATAAAGAGGATATTACATAAGCTGCCAGAGCAGCAGGTGACTTATGGATTTCAAAGATTGGCGCAACGCCGCCAATAACACAGATGGAGCAGAGCAAACGCGACCCGTGGGTAAACTAAGCGGCAGGCAATACCAGCACTACATTGAAGAACAGATTCAACAGGCCGTGGCGCGCGGCGATTTTGACAACCTGCCAGGTACGGGCAAACCGCTCAACCTCGAAGACGATGCCCTGGCCGGAGACAAAACCAGCGCCTACCGCCTGCTCAAGCAAAACGGCTACGCGCCCCCCGAAATCGAACTGCTCAAAGAGATTCGCCTTGAAAACGAGCGCGTAGAGCAACAACTGAATCGCCTGCGCTCCCAATCCCGCGCCTTGCGGACGCGCCGCGTCTCACCCTTTCCCGGCGAGAAACGCGCCTATAATGACTCCGTCGAGAAAGCCGCAACCGCATACGAAGGGAAGTTGCGCGCCTTAAACCGCAAGATTCTGACCTTCAATTTAAGCGTTCCCGCCACCATGCATATGACTTTTCTTGATGTCGAGAAAAAGATGCAGCAGTTTCGAGATGCCTCTCCACTGCTGCCTGAATAACAATGCTGCTTACGACCCTGTTGGCAATCCCATGATCAATACCTTTTGCATGACTGCGGAGGCAATTGCGCCGGTGGCATTGCTGGGCTCCGACAGGACCAGCACTCCTTCCTGGATGCCAGCAGGGAAGGAGGTCTGATAGTTCAGGCTGGTCGAGAAAGTTGTCTGGCCCATTCCAACGTCTCCTAGCGCGGTCGCCTGGCCGAGGGAATGATAGAGGTGATCGAGGATGATAACTTGGCCGATTACATCCTCGAAGGCGATGCCCGTGCCTTTCACGCTGACGGGGTTGCTCAGCACTGCCAGCGGGTTGGGTCTGGTGATCGACATGTCATCGACTGTGACGGAGATGGCCTCCCAGATGCCGCCGTTGGTGTTCCCTTCCAGGCGTGAGAGTGTTACCAGGATGGACCCGCTGCCGGGCAGGCTGCTGCGCACTCTCACCACCGCGCTGACATCGCGCGCTCCACCGCCGCTGAGCAGGGTGGTTGGCGGACTGGCAGACCAGTTGAGCAGGCTGACGGCCAGGGTATTGGCAACCTGTGTCGCGCTGAGTTTCCAGGGTTGGTGTCCAGAACTGACGCTCACCTGGTCGGCCTCGGCCTGGTAGCGCGTCAGGTCGGGGAAGATGCCGGGGAAGACGGTCTGTACCAGCTTGCCAGCGCTGGCAGACCATTTGAACTCGCGGAAGAGATCGGCAGTCATTGAGGATTCGGGCTTGCCTGCGTTGAGTGCGGAGAGTTCGTCCGCCTGTGTTGTCATGACGGTGTTGTAGTAACTGATCTTCACCGCGCCTTTGACCAGTCCCAGCACCTGGAAAAGCTTTGTGGGAGTGGCGCTGGTGATGTTGTTGAACACGTAGACATCCAGCGTGGGGCCAGCGTTGCTGCGATGATCAGTTACCAGCGCCTGGAGCGAGGCAGTGCCCGTGATGTTGGCGCAACTCACACTCTGCACCTGATGTGGACCGCCAGCAGTGCCGATGATCGTTTGCCAGTGCGCTGCGTTGCCCGTGTCACCAGGGCAGGGTTGAGCGCCAGCGATTACGCCCGGCGTACTATTCGGAGTCTTGCCGCCAGTCACGGTGCTAGTTGGAGTTGTGCCTACGGTAACTTTGCCACAGGCAGCGAACATTGTAATAAGAAAGAGCATTACGAAGAGGCTTATACCGGTGAACGCGCGTTTAGAGGATGGTGAAGGTTTTTGCATAATGATCTATCCTTTGATTGACCAGGACATACATGATAGAAGAGATCTGTGAGACAGATTATTTTAAGAGAATATAAAAGGTAGCACAAGCTTAGCATATAAACTCAGGAATAAATGTGAACTAGTTCACACTTTTGCGAATTATCTTTGATTTATGTCAAATTGAGTAGTAACCAGCAAGAAATGCGATGTACTTTGTGTGAATTGCCATGCAAAGCGGCATTGGAGAGAGACGCATAAGACGGATAGTTGGGAAGAGGTATTACCATCAGAGGAATAAAAAGAGCCGGTGAAGAGAATCGAACTCTTGGCCGCGCGTTTACGAAACGCGTGCTCTACCGCTGAGCTACACCGGCTAGTAATAAATGTTATACTTATGTCTAATATGCAAAACCGAAGCGACTACTCTACCCCTGAGTTACATCGGCCAGGTTGCTAAATTGCCATGAGTGCTCTACCCCTGAGCTACACCGGCTTGCTATTGCTGACATGCCTGATTATACCGTCAGCTATCGCCTGTGTCAATATCTTTGGCATTGGCATTTCGAGACCCGTTACAACCTTTGAATAGTCACACCCTCGAACGTCACAGGAAATCCCGGTCCTTCGGGCGAGGCGCACATCAGCCCCACGTCCATCGCCTCGACGGGGGAGAAGTAAGCCTGTCTCAGCAAGTGGTAGTGTGTTCCATCAAGCGCATACTCGATCTCGATAACTGCGCCTTGCCGTTTCAGACGGAACCAGAACGCATCAAGGTTGGAGGGAAGTGGGGTGATGGACCAGTCTGAAAACTCCCGCGTCACGACTGCGCTAGCCTGTTGCGCGCCGTTGAAGAACTCGATGCCGCATTTGATCCAGTGAGCCTCATCTACGCGCACCATCAATCCGGCCTGGTCGTACTGTGAGTTGTAGCTGCCACTGATTTTGCAATCGATCTGGAAATCGCCAACCTGTCGTTGGAAATAGAAATGCCCGTTATCTCGCGCAATGCCAGCGAGACGCCAGAAGTCTGTCTTTGACGCAGAATGCATCGTCACGGTGCCGTTGTGAGCGGCCCATTGTGGCGGTTCGTTGTACCAGTCCATCGCTTCTTTCCTCTTCTTTGATGGGAACCATCATTGCTGACTCTCCATCCTTCTGAGTACCTGTAGGGACGCGATGAATCGCGTCCCTACAGGTACCCTTTTTACCCGGAACGATATCGACTATCATTTCTAAGTGATATACCACAAAATAGTGCGTAGTTGATACCTGTTTGCTATTTTCCAGGATGGCAAACAGCCTGTATAATTGCAGTAGCGTTATGCATCTATGTTAGCGTATTTTCGTGGTTGCTGAGACGAGGCAGAAAGGGACAAAACACATGGCAGCGAAATTTACCATGCATCCTGAGCGGATAGCCTACTTTGAGGCGGCTGGCTGGCGCGCCTACTATGATCGCAAGTGGTTAAAGATGGTGTGGTTAATCGTGAGGCTGTGCCAGGAGCAGTTTCGGATACCATTCCCCATGTCGCTGTTCGCGGCATATTATACGGCACGCGCTTCTGCCGCCTGGGTGCCTGTCGATCATGATGAGCGCAAGGTGTTGAATTACTTGAGAAAGTTCTACGGAGTGGCGCGGCGCTATGCTGGTCTGCAATTCGATGTGCGGCGCGTTGCGGCCCTCGAACTGCGCTACTTTGAGGTACACCGCCGTCTATCGGGCCAGCCGGAGAAGGAAGAATTTTTGCAATCGCTGGTGGACCTGCATTGCGCCCTGTTCGGGCTAACACCCGAACAGGCCAGAGAATCGGCACAGTGGCGCCTGCAAGCTGCCACTACTGTTGATCGCATTACCAGCAAAAGCTCGAGCGATATCGAAGGGGATTGGGCGAAATTAGAAGACGACCTGCGACGTGGCTACCGGTCGATTGCACAGGAACGCCAGAAACGAGAACCTGTAAGTACTAATTGACGTTCCAAAATCTCATTATTCTTTCATTGTATACGTCTTTATAGTAGGAGTTGAAAGAGGAGTGAGGTTATGCCAGAATCACCTGTTCCTGATACGCAAGAAAAGACTATATTGATTGTGGATGATGACCGTACCATAGGTGAGATGCTCATGCAGACCATCGCGCAGAACACGATTCACCGCGCTGTATGGATTGCCGAAAGCGACCTGGTGTTGGAAACGGCGCGGCACCTGCACCCGTCGCTCATCCTGCTCGATTATATTATGCCCTTCATGGATGGCTTACAGTTGTACGATCATTTGCAACGGGTCGATACGATGCGCAACGTGCCGGTCATTCTCATCAGTGGGAGTCCCACCCTACCGTTTGAAAAGTTACGGAAACGCGGCATCTACGTGTTGAGAAAGCCATTTGAGCTTAACGATTTGCTGGATATGATCGCGCAATTGATGTCCGGTGAGCCGGCATAAATCCATGCGCGCAGAAAAGTTGCACCAACAGCGGATCGAATTGCGTGCCAGCGCATCGTTGTAGTTCCTCTAATGCCTCCTGTGGGCTGTGACGGACCTGGTAACTCCGATTTGAAGTCATGGCATCGAAGGCATCGGCGATAGCAATCATTCGCGCCCCCAGTGGGATCGCTTCTCCCGCCAATTGATCTGGATAACCCTCACCGTCCCACCGTTCATGATGGTGATAGGCCAGCAATGCCACCTCTGGTAACGACGTGAAGCTCGTGAGTATATCAGCGCCATAAGCCGGATGAAGTTTGATAATGGCATACTCCTGGGGAGTCAGCGGCCCGGGTTTATTAAGCAAATGCTCATCAATCGCGAGTTTCCCAATATCATGAAAAAATGCTCCTATAGCGATGGTCTTTTGTTCATCTTCAGTTAAATGGAGCAGGCGCAACATATGCGAGGTACAGGTAAATGTTTTCTGCGCGTGATTGTACAACTGCGGGAAGCGTGCCTGCATGGGTGATGGCAGCGTTAGCAACAGGGTATGAAATTGTTTATGAAGCGCCTGCCGCAGTTTGCGTTCAAATTGACCCTTCACCCGGCCTGGAAATGGCTGCCTATTGTATGCGGGTGACAACTGACCGGGTAGCTCAGGCGCGTTACTGCCCGCGATGAGCAATGAAGCAGCTTCAAGCAGCGATAAACTCTCGCTATCTTCGTTAATAGTAGGTTGCGGTAGCATGGGTATTCACCCTCTTTCGATCAGGGACATGATGAGAGATAGTAGTCTCCCTTTGTAATAGACGTTTTAGATGACTTTTTATAGTAGCATGTGTTTCGGTAAAGTATGGTGTTTCATTGTAATATCATATACGTTGCATAGTGACAAAATGGCTCAGTAATAGCCTGAAAAGGTAGAACACTCGCCTTCGCTGAAAAACTCGACAAGGGAAGATGAGTATGGTAAGATGTCACCCAAAGTATAATTGTAGGGATGTTTTCCCCATGTAGAGAGAACCAATGCGTGCCTTATTGCTGGCGACCACGAATCGTCATAAATTGGATGAGTTTTATACTATTTTCTCCGATCTCCCGCTAACATTGCAATCACTACGCGAGGTTCAAATTGATACCGATGTAGAGGAGACAGGCCAGACATTTGCTGAGAACGCAGCATTGAAAGCGCGTTTTTATGCTCAGGCTAGCAGAATGTTCAGCCTGGCAGACGATTCCGGCCTGGAAATCGACGCGCTTGATGGCGCGCCAGGTGTGTACTCTGCCAGATTCGCGGGGCGAGAAACAAGCTATGAAGAGCGTTTTCGCCTGATTCTTGAGCAAATGCGAGGACTGACGGGCGAGCAACGCCGGGCGCGTTTTCGCTGCGCCATCGCGCTGGCCGAACCGGGTGGTCAATGTCGTATAGTAGAAGGTTTGATTGAGGGCGTCATTGCGCATAGTCCGCGAGGCATACATGGATTTGGATATGATCCCATCTTCCTGTTGCCTGAGTTAGGGAGGACGTTTGCCGAGCTTACCTCTGAACAGAAGAACCGTATCAGCCATCGCGGACGCGCCGCGCAGTTCGCCCGTGTGCTACTAGAATACTGGTAATAAGGAACAAAAACGTTTATGGCGAAACAGCCTCCCATTCGCGTAGCGCTTGACCTGGAAACAACTGGACTCCATGCCGAACAGGACGCTATTCTGGAAGTCGCGGCAGTCAAGTTTCAAGGCGAGACGATTCTGGATCAGATGGAGACTCTCGTTGCCCCCGGACGTTCGATTCCTTTCCGCGTACAGCGACTTACCGGCATCACGCCTCAGAAAATCGCGGCTGCTCCTCCCTTTGATTCGATCTCCGCGCGTTTGCAGCAATTTTTAGGCGAGTATCCCATTGTTGGTCATAGTATCCCCTTTGACGTTGGTTTCTTGCGCCGTCGCGGCATGGCGCGCAACAACCCGCTTATTGACACCTTCGAGCTGGCAACCGTTTTATTACCCTCTTTACCAGGTTATGGTCTTGGGCAGGTAGCCGCGGCCCTGGGGCTGACGGTTGCGCCGGGGAGACACCGCGCTATGGTAGATACGTTGCTGGCGATGGATGTTTTCCTGGCTCTGCATCGTTTGCTCGCGGCGGTAGATACTCCTATTTTGAAAGACCTGGCAAACCTCGATGCTCCCCACTCCTGGCCATTGCTGGGTTTTTTTCGCCAGCAATGGCGCGAGCGTATGGAGCAGGATGGCTTGCGCTCCGAATCGTTACGTGGCACCCTGGGCGACCTCTTTGCTGCCCAACTGGGCGTAGACCCGCGCATCCTTTCGTTCGCACTAGCGCGGCGGGCCGGCAATGGCGCTCATGCGCGAGCAGCCGTAAGTGACGTGCAGCCGTCTGAGCCGCTTGTTCCTCCGGCAGGTGAAGAAGTGGCGCTGGCTTCACAAGACGAAGCGCCCATAGCGGAGACTTTGCAAACACTGGTTGAAGTCATCCCCGAAGATGTATCTCAGCGCGATACATCAACATCCGGCGCGCAGCAGGTTGAAGAGCAGCACCCATCTTCCATGCACGCGGGCTATCAGACCGCCTGTAATGCAATTCGCCAGGCGCTTGACGGGCAAAGCTGTTTACTCTTAGAGGTGACAGTAGGCGCGAATGATTATACACCCGCCCTTTTGCCGGTACTTGAATGGGTGAGCGAGCAGGAGGCCGGGTCGGAACACGAACCGCATCGCCTGGTGATTGCCTGCGCGAATCAACAGGCGGCGCGCCGCCTCATTCAGAAAGTGTTGCCGCGTTTGCAAGGCGCGCTCAAAAGTACATTGCCTGTGGCCTATCTTGCCGAGCGCGGCGGGTACCTGTGCGTGCATCGCTGGTTTGGCTCTGCCTTGCGGCGTACTAGTGGCGAGCTTACGGCAGAGCAGGCTCGCGGCCTGGCGAAGCTGGGCTTGTGGGCGCAGCAAACCCTGACCGGCGAACGAAGCGAATTAACCTTATTGCCACAGGAGTTCAGCGCGTGGGAGCGTATCTCCTCTGGCGTTGAACGTGTGCCTCTGGTCGCCGGGCGTTCGGAAACTCCCGCCGGGCGCTGTCTCTATCACAAAAAAGGCTATTGCTTTGTAGAACATGCTGAAGAACGTGTCAAGCAGGCACGTATCGTCGTGACCACCCATGCAGGATTGCTCGATGATCTCTCCTCACCCCGTTCGCTCTTGAGCGGCATCACGCGCCGTCTCATCCTCGATGCGGACTTATTAGAGGAGGAGCTGGCGCGTTGGAGCAGCGCGGACCTGGATCATACGCGCCTGCTGGAGTTGCTCAATACCATAGGCGCCGATTTACCCAACGGGCGTTATCAGGGATTGCTGGCGCTGGCGGCTCCCGCTCTGCGCGAAAATGGCCCGGGTGGGCTTTCGACCACACCGACGATTGAAAAAGCGGCGCTGGATGCACGAATGCTGGCGTGGTTTCAAAGCTTGCGCCAGGCCCGCGCAGCGGTAGACAACCTGTTTAGTGCGTTGGGCCGACTTTTGCAAGAAGGAGCAAATAGCGGCAGGGCGCGCGATACGGGCAAACAGGAAAACTCTGGCCGCGCTGCCAACGCGGGTCGCGGCGTTGAACGTATCGATCAACCCCTGCGATTGTCGCCACACATGCGCAATTTATCGAGTTGGATGGAAGTGGAACGCGCCTGGCAGCAGACCTCTGCGCGCCTCACGGCGGTAATTCATCTTGTGCAGGAGGCGCAAAAGATCATGCTTACTACTCAGCGCACCAAACACCGCCTGGATGCCAGCAGTGGAGGTGGCGGTGAAGACGAGTCGCTGGTGTGGGAGCTGACTGAACTGGCGCGGCGTTTGGATGAGCAGAAGCAGTTGGGCCAGCGAGCGCTCATAATGGGTAACAGCGAAAAAGAGAGCATGGTATACTGGTTGCGCGTGCCATCCGCACCTCCACCCTCACCTACCGCGCCGCAAACGCCTGTCGAAGCCATGCCCGTGCTTTATGCGCAGGACGCGCAAACGGCTCACTTCATCAAGCGCTATTTTCTCACTCCTGGAGTCAGTTCCATCTTCGCGGGCGTCGCCCTTTCGGTTGACCAGAGCTTTTCATTCTATCGCGGACGCTTCGGACTGGAATCTGATGGTTGCCCGGCGCTTTCAGTCGTGACCGAGCATCATGAACAAACCATGCTGTATATGCCGAATGACGTGCCGGAACCGAACGCGCCGCAGTACCAGCGTCACCTGGATGAGGCCATAGCGCAACTGGCAACCTCGCTGGAAGGTCAACTAGTGGTCCTCTTTACATCGTATGCTGCGCTGCGGAGTTCCTATGCAGCGGTCAAGCCGCTCCTGGAACAACGTGGCATACTGGTACTCGGCCATGGCGTCGATGGCTCGCCGCGCCAGCTCTGGCAAATGTTCAATGACCAGGAGCGCATTGTGCTGCTTGGCACGGGCAGTTTCTGGGATGGCGTTGATGAAGTCACCCGCGCTCCCGCATGTGTGCTTGTGGCGCGGCTCCCTATGCCGGTGTTGAATGACCCGGTCATCGCGGCTCGCGCCGAACCCTACTCTGACCAACTCCACCAGGTGACGGTGCCGATGGCGACCCTGCGCGTGCGCCGCGCTCTCAACCGGCTGGCATGGAGCGATACGCGGCGCAACGCCGTCGTACTTTTTGACCGCCGCGTGATTTCAAAAGAGTACGGCACAACAGTGCTGCACAGCCTGCCGCGTTGCTCTCAACGCCAGGGCGCGTTATCACACATGTCGGAGCTTGTGCTTGATTGGCTAACAGCTACCGGTTCCTGGGAATAAAGTGCCGTCGTGCTTTCCTTTGCCAGCAGGCGTTTCTGTTGCCTGTGTTGCGCATAACCGATCAGTAACACAGGTGTCAGGATGAGCAATAAGAGCGGGCCAATCGTGGTAAAAAAAACCGCGAAGGATGGCATCAGCAATGCGCCTCCCAATACGGCTATGATAGCGATGAAGTACTCTGCGGCTGTCTGTTTTTCCTGGGTTTCATCCATTTCCTCCTCCTCCTCCTCCCAACTCCTCGCCGAATGGCAAACCTTGTAACGCTCACCGTGAAGTGCGTTTAACCCATATTCACATTCTACTTGTTTTCCCAACAAGCGACCGCCTATCTACCTCCATTTGACGGGGTGGCTGTGTTATGTTACCATAGCTTTGCGGGGACAGTAGTCCGCACTTGAGGAGAGCAAAATGAACCTTTACGAACAATTGCTGGTAGCGCGTGAGCGTCTTGAGGGTATTGGCGCGCATGACGACAGCATGGACCTGGTAGAGAAGCTGTTGCGTAAGGCTGAGCCTGCCAGGAATGATAAGACGAATATCGTCCAGGTGCAGGTGGTGCGCCATATGTTGCGTATGCCCGAAGTGATCGACAACTATAACATATACAACGATTTGCAGGAGCTTCTGAGCGAAAAAGAAGAATTCGAGATCAGCGCGCGTGAAGATGCAGCGCCTGCTGCGTATGTCGATACCGAGCGGCATCCTCGACCAAAATCATTCTACAAGGCCAAAAAGGCTCAAGAGAAGAAGAAAGGCCAGGGCTAATACCTGGCCTTTTGCGCGTTCTTAACTGGCGGAGTTCGATGCGCCAGGAGGGAGTTGTCGTTGCTGCTGGTTGGGGCCGCCGAGTTGCAGTTGCTGCTTCATGGCCTGTAATTGAGCATCGACATTTTGTTGAGATGCCACTTTATTTAGCTCGCGCTCCAGAGGATCGCCTGAGCCAGTTCCCAACAGGCCTTGCTCGCCCAGCGCGCCCTCTTCAATAAGTGAGTCCATGGCGTTAGCGCGTGCTTGCATCGTTAGTACCTTATCCTGCGCGCGTTGCATCGCAAGGTTCATCTCGGACATTTCCTCAGAAATTCCGGTGACAGTCTCGCTAATTTTAACCTGCGCCTCCGCCGCCTTGTACTGAGCCTTGACCATCTCTTTCTGCGTGCGGAAAGATTCTACGCGCGCGCTCACGGTGCGCTCCATCTGGAGCAACTTTTCTTCTTGCCCGCGCAGCAGGGCGATTTGCCGTTCGTACTCGTTGATCTGTAGTACCCATTCTTGCTGGCGTTGCAAGGCCTTGCGCGCCAATTCTTCGTTGTTGACCAGCAGCGCTTGCCTGGCCTGCTCCTCGATTTTGTTGGATTTACCCTTGAGTTCTGTTTGCAGCATGCCGAGGCGTTTTTCCTCGGTGACGACATCAGCAATGGAACGGCGCAGTTGTTGCAACTGTTCCAACTGTTTGCTATACGAATAATCCATGACCTCGCCCGGCTTTTCGAACTTATCCATCGCGGCGTTGGCGCGGATATTGAAAAGCGCGGCTAAACGTGAGAATATGCCCATTTCATCCTCCAATGTGATAAGAGGTACGTATCTTTTGCAAAGAAACCTATCGTTGCTCAGGTACATCATATCATATAGCAGTAATACGCATATAGCGCGAGTTTTTGAAATTCCAACCGTTGAAAACTCCCAAAAACCTTGACTTTTCCCAGCCTTTCGGCTATAATCGTCACTGTCAGTTGAACCACGCGGGTTTGGTGTAGTGGTAACATGCAACTTTCCCAAAGTTGAGACCACGGGTTCGAGCCCCGTAACCCGCTCCCACAAAGGCCTCTATCGCAATGATAGAGGCCTTTGTGTTTTCTCTTTTCAAGGCAGCTTTTTTTGCAGGTGCTTCTGCATGTTCTGCATATCGCGAGCCACCGTTCGCAGACCCAGGAGACAGACCAGGCCGGCCAGAAACAGGAAGGTTGGCGCTGTCAGGATGAGAGCTGTGCCGAGGGAGAGGTTATTAGCGATAGCGCCGATGACCGAGGGCGCGGCGGCGTCTCCCAGTAGGTGAGCCAGCAGGAGTGAAAGGCCAACCGCGGTCGCGCGCATTTCGGGGGCGATCACGTCCTGGATCACGGCGTTGAGCGGGCCGGTGCAGAAATTGAGCGAGATGGCCGCGAAGGTGAATACCGCTATAAAAAGCGGAAGCACGTGAATGAAGAGCGCGATCAACACCAGAGGCGCGCCTATGAGAAAGCCCAGCGTGGCGACGAAAAGCCGTCCTTCCTGACGCCTGCGCTGCGCGAAATCGGCCAGCCAGCCGCCCCCGACGGTGCCGATCAACCCGCTGGATACCAGCACCGCGCCCGAAATGACGCCAGCCTGTCCTACCTTGAGGCCAAATGCATCTACTAAGTACGAGGGTAGCCAGAACGATGTGCCCCCAATCGTGAAGAAGCTGAAGACCAGCGCGCCTACCAGTATCCAGTAGGTGGGAATAGAGCGCAACTTTTGTACCGTTCCCCAGAAATCTTTCCCGATACCGCCATGCACAACTTCTGCTGGTATTTCGCCGGTGCTTTCCTCTTCATTTTCATACGCGCCGCGTCTGGGTTCCGACATACGCCATGCCAGGAAGGCAGAGATCAAACCCGGAACACCCACGAAGAAAAAAGCGTAGCGCCAGCCGAAGGCGTCTGCGATCAAACCGCCGAACGTGAAACCGACGGCCGCGCCAATCAGCGTGCCTGCCGACCAGTAAGATAGGATGCGACCGCGCTTCGCCTTTGAGAAAAAGTCGCCAAGCAGCGAAAGTGAAGCCGGAGCATAGCCGGCTTCGCCGATGCCCAGCACGGCTCGCACGCTGAAAATCTGGATAAAGTTACGTGTAAAACCCGCCATGACCGTCGCAACACTCCAGATGGCAACGCAGAAGCTGACAATGTTTTTGCGTACCCCTCTGTCGGCCCAGACGCCTAGAGGCAAGGTAGCAATGCCATAGACCACCAGAAACGATGAACCAAGCAGACCTTGCTCGAAGCTCGTCAATCCCAATCCCAGTTTAGGGTCGGCGATCCTGGGTAGAATCGCGGGCAAGACGTAGCGATCTGCATAGTTCAAAACGTTGACGAGGAACAGGATAGAAAATGCGAAACGCGCTTGACCAGCGGAAGGGAGACGGGAAGCATTCTCTTTAGACCGTATTTTTGCCATGCTGTAAGTTGTCTTTCAGTTTTTGCGATGATATTTTGCATATCTTTGTCTGTATTTGTAAGAATTTCCTCAAGGTGCAGACATTATACCCTGTTTTCTGTTGAAAGTCAGCGGGTAAAATGGATAGGGAGGAGCGTCCTTCTTTTGCAACCCTTTGCTGTAACCACTCGTCTAATCATTGGAAATGTTTGAGAAAAATGCCATAATGTCGAATCTGGTAGTATGCGCGTATAAAATTTTATCGGTGTGGGAAGGATCAAGGGTTTGAACCTGGTTTTTCATCTTATTCATACTACAAATCCGTTCTGGATCTATATGATCGTGGGTGTGTTTCTCCTTTTAGAGAGCAGCGGCATTCCTATTGTAAATAGCACGCTTTTGCTGCTAACGGGCGCGCTGGCCTCGCTGGGACACCTGAATATTCTTGCGCTGGCCTTTGTCTCGTTGAGCGGGAGTATCGCGGGCGCATGTCTTGCCTACATGATCGGCTGGCACGGCGGCGCGCGTTTACTGCGTGGCGCGACTAAGAAGCTGCGTGTCGATACAAAGAAAATACAGTCGTTAGAGAAATGGTTTTACAGGACGGGCGCCCGTATGATTTTCGTCTCGCGCATCATACCCTATATTCGCCCTTTTTCATGCTTTC
>DAHVFL010000069.1 GCA_027316975.1 Chloroflexota bacterium
GCTCCGGCACATATTCCCAGCCGGTACAGGCTTCGATCAATTGCTCCGGCGACAGAGTAGCCTTCAAGGCGCGTTTAGCCTCGACATCGCGTTCCAGAATGGGCAAAATGGTCGCCTCCTGCTCGCGAAACACCTCGTCGTACCAGCGTCGCAAGATATCGAGCACCATGTTTTTCGTAGCCATCATATCGAGAGCCAGCAGCCAGCGCAGCGTTTTTTGCCAGTCGGCATCGTCTGGAAACGAGGTTTTGAGCAACTCTTTCTGCGCCTCGCTGTCCCCCTGCGCCGCCGCGTAGATGGCTTCGGGCGGCGTAGCCCGCCGGTGCTCGCGCACATAATAGCCCAGCAAGTGCAGCCGCAATTCTAGCGCATCGGTAGCTTTCAAGTAGTCGATAAACGTAGAAACGTCTCTTGGGGATGGACAACTGTACGCCAGACTGAATATGTGTTCCCAGATCAGGTGGCTGTGGAAACTAAACTGCTCTATGGTTGCCAGTAGATCAGGCGAAGCCTTGACGCGCACCTCATCAAACCACGCCTTGCCCACATCATACGTCATATCACTATGGCAATCGCTCATAACGCACAGGCTAATTAAGAACTCGTAAGCCGGGCTGGCCTCGATTTCAACAGTCAACGATTGTCTTCGTGCTGGTACGTTCTGCGCTGCCACAATCTTTTTCCTGAATGAAGATTCAATCAATCTCATACGGTACGAAATGTATCGTATAGTACGAGTATAGTCGGATGATATGGATTTGTCAAGGGGCAGGTATACCTGCCCCAGGGCGGTCGCCAGAGCCTGTCATCCTGAGCGCAGCGAAGGATCTCTCGCCGGCAGAACGCAGATCCTTCGCTGCGCTCAGGATGACAGATGTTCACCTCTCTGGCTTCTTTCCTAAAAAACCTACCAGTGAAAGGCAAGCCCCGCCCCTACCCTGCTAAGAAGGAGCGGGCGAAACCGGACAGGGTACGGGCGGGGCTTGCCCCCGCCCTGGTCGCGCCGGTGGGCTTCGCCCCCGCCCCGGCAACTTAACTGGTAATACTTCACATCCGCCCTGAAAAGTTACATGTACCGTTGCCCGGCACAACAAATTAGACTATAATGGGGCCATATTCAAAGATCACCAGGTGAAAGAACGGATGTATAGCTCCTGACTTCCAATTTAGTGTGTATAAGGAGACCGTCAATGAGCGACCGCGTAGGTCAGCAGATAGGCAATTATCGCATCGAAAGGCTACTGGGAAGTGGGGGATTCGCTGATGTATACCTCGGCAAGCACATATATCTTGATAGCCTGGTCGCCATCAAATTACTGAAAACAAACCTGGCAGAAGGAGATATAGAGGATTTCCGTTCGGAGGCGCGCACGCTGGTGCGTCTCATTCGCGCCAGGATATGGAAAACCGGCGCTACCGAGCCGGCCGGCTGGATGCTAACCGCGACCGACTATAGTTTCTCATCCGGCATCGGTGGATTGCGCCCCCAGTTGAACCAGGGCGCGACCTTGCAGGTGAGCATGTTCCAGGAGACTGTAGCTACCAAACCATAACTCTTCGGGCAGAATAGAGAGTGAGACAAAAAGAAAGGGCAACTCATCGAGTTGCCCGCTTACAGTAAGAAACGGTTCTTCTTATATCCTGCGACGTGGATAGCTGCGCGAAACCATGCGCAGCAGGGCAATCAGGATACATGCCCCAATAAAGGCAATGATGACCGTGGCAACGAAACCAGTAGCATCGATGCCCAGCAGGCTTGCCAGGAAGCCGCCGAGAAATGCGCCCACGATACCTATCACGATATCGCCCACGATACCATAGCCACCGCGCATGACAAAGCTCGCCAGAACGCCCGCGATCAAACCGACGACCAGCCACCAGAGAATCGTTGATGCAGTCAAGCTAATATCACCAAGCACAAATGTTGCAAGTGTCATAAAAATTTCTCCTTCTCAAATCTATCTAAACGGGTAGACCGTTCTACTGTTCCGTTTCTCCAAGCTTACTATGCCTGCTTTGTGAATACAAGTCAACAATAATATATTAAGTTGACTCTAATACCTCTTCTAATGTTTCTTATTTGATATATAGTCACTTTTTGGAAGAGACTATGCGCTGGTCGCTACAGATAAAACCAGTAGCGACACCCCTTGCGGGTGTCCCGTCTTACTGTACAAGAGTCGCACAGGACACCCAGAGAGTCGCACAGGACACCCAGAGAGTCGCACAGGACACCCAGAGAGTCGCACAGGACACCCAGAGAGTCGCACAGGACACCCGCAAGGGGTGTCGCTACTGAATTTTACGTCACCCTGAAGGACATATACACTGGTCAAACATATTGTTGTGACACACTGGAAAATATGATATTGTGAAGCATACAGATGTACCCTCAGAACTGCATTGGAGCAACAAGTATGACAGAGGAAGACAGAGCGGCAGCCTCGCTCAAGCGCACCCCCCTGTATCATGAACACCGCGCACTGGATGCGCGGCTGGTTGAGTTTAGTGGGTGGGAGATGCCGGTACAATACAGCAGTATTTTGGAAGAGCATCGCGCCGTGCGCGCGCGCGCAGGCTTATTTGATGTCAGTCACATGGGCGAGTTTCGGGTCGAAGGGCAAGATGCGCTGGCATACCTGCAATACCTTGTTCCCAACGACGTATCCAAACTGGCAATCCACCAGGCCCTCTATACGCAGCTTTGCCTGCCCGACGCCGGCGCCATCGATGATCTCCTGATTTACAGGGTAGGCGAGGATCAGTATATGATGGTGGTCAACGCGGGCAACATCGACAAAGACTTCGCGTGGGCCAAACAGCAATCTCGCAATTTTGATGTTCAGCTATCCAACCAGTCGGACGAAACCGGACTGCTCGCCTTGCAGGGGCCGGAAGCGCAGCATATCCTGCAACCCCTGACCGCAGCAGACCTGAGTAGCATTCGCTACTACCATTTTGAGCCGGGTCAGGTGAACGGCATCGAATGCATTATCTCGCGCACAGGCTACACCGGAGAGGACGGCTTTGAACTGTACTGCCCATCTTCCAGAGTAGTCGAGTTATGGCGCGATGTGCTGGCTGCCGGGAAAGAGCGCGGCCTTCTGCCCGCCGGGCTGGGCGCGCGCGATACACTGCGCCTGGAAGCTGGCTACTGCCTCTACGGACACGAACTGGACGAGGCAACCAACCCACTTGAGGCGGGTCTGGGCTGGACCATCAAACTCAACAAAGGCGACTTTATCGGACACGACGCGCTGGCAAAAATCAAAGAGCACGGCCTCACACGCAAACTGGTCGGCATCGAGATGACCGGGCGCGGCGTGTGTCGCAGCGGCTACGCAATCTACGCCGGCGACCAGCAAATCGGTGCATTGACCAGCGGCGCGCCCGCTCCCACCCTGAACAAAAATATCGGCATGGGCTACGTCTCAGCAGCCCATGCCGTACCCGGCAAAACCGTCCATATCGACATCCGGGGCAAACATACCGCAGCGCAAATCACCGCACTGCCCTTCTACAAACGCCAAAAGTAGGGACGCGACCATATTTTTTTGTACATCCACCAACCGAAGGGAGATTCCAAATTATGGCAAAGCTCAACCATCCTGCCAACCTCAAGTATAGCAAGACCGACGAATGGGTGCGCGTCGATGGCGACGAGGCAACCGTTGGCATTACGGACTACGCCCAGGATCAGCTAGGCGATATCGTCTATATCGAACTACCCTGGAATGCCAGCCAGAGCGTTTCAGCAGAGGAAAAATTTGGCGATATCGAGTCCGTCAAGGCGACTTCGGAACTGGTTTCTCCTGTCAGTGGCAGCATCACGAAGGTGAACGAAAACTTAAAGGACACGCCCGAACTGATTAACGATAGCCCATACGAGCAAGGGTGGATGTTCGTCGTGAAATTGAGCGACCCTGCTGAACTGGACCACCTCATGAACGCCACTGACTACCTGGCATATCTCGAAGGCCGCTAGCTCAGTAGCGACACCCCTTGTGGGTGTCCCGTCTTCGTACCCCGTACTATACTCAAGGCTTACGCACGGGGACACCCACAAGGGGTGTCGCTACTGGCATTTACAGGGAGATAGTTGAATGAGCTACATACCCAATACGCCGGAAGACCAGCAGACCATGCTGGCTACGCTCGGCCTTTCATCGCTGGAAGAGTTGTTGACGCCGGTGCCTGAACATGTGCGCCTGGGCCGCCCACTTGACCTGCCGCCCGCGCTGGCCGAGCCGGACCTGAAACGCCTGCTCGGTAACATGGCGGCCAAAAACAAAAACCTGGACACCACCATTTCTTTTCTCGGCGCGGGCACCTACGACCACGCCGTGCCGAGCGTCGTGCCGCATTTGCAGCGGCGTTCCGAGTTCGTCACCTCCTACACGCCTTACCAGCCCGAAGTCAGCCAGGGCATGTTGCAGGCCATCTACGAATTTCAAACCATGGTGTGCCAGATCACCGGACTGGACATCGCCAACGCCTCGCTCTACGATGGCGCGACCGCGCTGATCGAAGCGGCGCTGCTGGCAATCGGCCCCGGCGGGCGCGGCGAAGTAGTCATCTCGACGGGCGTTGACCCGCAGTACCGCCGCGTGCTGCGCACCTACGCCCACGCGCGCGGCTTCAACGTCAAAGAAGTACCCACCCGCGACGGCGTTACCTCGCCCGAAGACCTGGACGCGGCTGTCAGTGCCACCACCGCCGCCGTTGTGCTGCAACAACCCAACTTCTTCGGCTGCATCGAGGATATGCAGGCTATCGAGCCAGTAGCGCACAAGGGCAAAGCGGTCTTCATCACCACCATCACGGAACCCGCCTCGCTGGGCATCCTGGCCTCTCCCGGCGACTACGGCGCGGATATCGCCGTAGGTGAGCTGATGAGCTTTGGCAACACCATGAGCTATGGCGGCCCCGCCCTGGGCTTCATGTCGGCGCGCACCAAATATATGCGCCTGCTCCCTGGTCGCCTCGTCGGGCAGACCGTCGAAGAGGGCGGCGATAAACGCACCGGCTACGTGCTGACCTTGCAGACACGCGAGCAGCACATCCGCCGCGAGCGCGCCACCTCCAATATCTGCACCAATCAATCGCTGCTGGCCGTGGGTGCCACCATCTACATGGCCGCTCTCGGCAAGCAGGGCTTCCGCGAACTGGGCGAGTTATGTCTCCAGAAGGCCCACTACGCTTTCCGCCAGATCACCGCCATCCCCGGCTACTCGGCCAGATTCGGCAGTCCCTTCTATGACGAATTTGTGATAACCGCGCCCGTCTCGCCGCACAAACTGGAAGGGTATCTTGAACAGGCCGGTATTCTCGGCGGCTACTCGCTGCATAACAACTACCCTGAGATGGAAAACGATATCCTCTTCTGCGTGACCGAGACGCGCGCGAAAGCAGACATTGATACCCTCGTATCCGCGTTGAAGGAGGTGCAGGCATGAGAAGCGTCGAGTCATTGATCTTTGAAAAGGGCGCGCCCGGACGACGCGCCGCCACCATGACAGCCATGGACGTGCCTGCCGCATCGTTGGAAAGCATGGTTCCCCCCTCTATGCTGCGCAAAGAACCCGCGCCACTGCCGGAGGTGAGCGAAATCGAGATCGTGCGCCACTATACGCACCTCTCGCAGCGCAATTTCGGCGTGGACACCGGCTTCTACCCGCTCGGCTCCTGCACCATGAAATACAATCCCAAAATCAACGAGGACATGGCCGTCTTGCCCGGCTTCGCCCGTATCCACCCCTTGCAGCCCGATAGCACCGTGCAGGGCGCCATCCAGTTGGTCTACGAACTGGAACACTACCTCTCAGAAATTTCGGGCATGACTCGCGTCACCTTGCAGCCCTCCGCCGGCGCGCACGGCGAGCTGACCGGCCTGATGCTCATCAAAGCCTACCACGAACACAACGGCCAGGGACATCGCAACATCGTACTGATCCCCGACAACGCGCACGGCACCAATCCCGCCAGCGCCACGCTGGCCGATTACCGCTCGGTCGAGGTGAAGTCCGACCCGCAAACGGGCGGCATCGATATGGCTCACCTCAAAGCCCTGCTCGACGCCAACGCCGCCAACATCGCCGCTATCATGATGACCAACCCCAACACCCTGGGCCTCTTCGATAGCAAGGTCGCGGAGATCGCCACGCTGGTACACGAGGTCGGCGGCCAGCTTTACTACGACGGCGCGAACGCCAACGCGGTGCTTGGCATCACGCGCCCCGGCGATATGGGCTTCGACGTAGTGCATTTCAACCTGCACAAGACGTGCAGCACCCCGCACGGCGGCGGCGGCCCCGGCGCGGGTCCCATCGGCGTCAAGGAACACCTCGTGCCATTCCTGCCCGGACCCATGCCCGCGCAGAACGAGCAGGGCTACTTCTGGGAAGACGTAGGGCCGCTTTCCATTGGCAAGATGCGCGCCAACAAGGGCAACTTCGGCGTGCTGGTGCGCGCCTACACCTACATCCGCACCTACGGCCCCGACGGCCTGCTGCACGTCTCGCAGAGCGCCATCCTCAACGCCAACTACCTCAAACATGCCCTGGCGTCGGACTACGAAATCGCCTACCCCCAGACCTGCCAGCACGAATTCGTGGCAACCGCCGAACGCCAGAAGGAAGAACACGACGTGACCGCCCTCGACATCGCCAAACGCCTGCTCGACTTCGGCATGTACGCCCCCACCATCTACTTCCCCCTCATCGTCCACGAAGCCATGATGATCGAGCCAACCGAAACCGAAACCCGCGAAACCCTCGACTACTTCGTGGGTGTAATGCGCCAGATCGCCGGAGAAGCCCGCACGAATCCTGAGATAGTCAAGACCGCGCCGCACACGACTCCAGTCGGAAGACTGGATCAGGCACTGGCAGCAAGGAAACCGAATTTGCGGTGGACGCAGGGTCAGGAGGGAACGCATTAGAGGAAGGCAATCATACCATTAGCCAAAGCGACCAGAGAAGGAACCAATCCAGATCTGGTCGCATGGCAGCACCGGCAGATTCTGAGAGTATATGGTGGCACTGTTCGTGTTATAATAGGCATTACCCCTCATTATAGAGGTATCATATGAATGCATTACGCACGAGGAGATGAAGATATGGCGCAGGATGCGGCCAGGCGTGAGGCGGTCCTGGCACGGCTGGAAGCGGAGAAGGTACGTTTTGTGAACCTGGAATTTACTGATGTGGTTGGGATGGCAAAGTGTGTTACGATTCCGGTTGAGCAGTTTCCTGATTGTCTGGAACATGGCAAGTGGTTTGATGGCTCGGCTTTGGAGGGCTTTGCGCGGGTGGCTGAAAGCGATATGTATTTGCTGCCCGACCTGAGTACCTTCGCTGTTTTGCCGGTGAGGGTGCGTCCTCAGACTCAGGCGCTGGGGCCGGGCGCGCGTTTTGATGCCAGCGAGCAGGGGCAGGTGACTGCGGAGGATGTGGTTGCGCGTGTTATCTGTCATGTGCGCACTCCTGGCGGCGAGCCTTTTGACGACGACCCACGCGCTGCTCTCATTCGCGCTCTTGAGGTGGGGCACTCGCTGGGCTACGATTTCCTGGTGGCCCCTGAACTGGAATTTTTCCTGTTGCAGCTTGAGGGAAAGATGCCCATGCCGCTTCCGCATGATCGCGGCGGCTATTTCGATCTTTCAACCGACCTGGCTACTGCTGTTCGTCGCCAGATGGTGGTGGCATTGCAGGCCATGGATATCCAGATTGATGCGAGCCACCATGAAGTTGCGGCGGGGCAGCATGAACTTGACTTCGTGATGCGTGACGCGCTGCACATGGCCGATGCTTTGATGACGGCCAAATACGTACTGAAGGGTATTGCCGCGCAACACGGCCTCTACGCGACCTTTTTGCCCAAGCCTTTCTTTGGTTTGAATGGCTCTGGTATGCACACGCACCAGCAGCTCATCAACCGCGCTACTGGCCAGAATGCCTTTGTCGATGAGCATGGTGAGTTTGGGCTATCTGACATTGGACGCTATTTCATAGCAGGTCAACTGGCCCATGCCCCGGCGATGTGCGCCATTCTCGCGCCGCTGGTCAACTCGTATAAACGCCTGGTGTCGGGCTTTGAAGCGCCCGTTTTCATCAACTGGGGGCGCGTCAACCGCGAAGCGCTGATTCGCGTCCCGCGTCCCGGCGAAGATCGCCAGGCGACGGCGCGTATCGAATTGCGCAGTTGCGACCCCAGTTGTAACCCATACCTCGCGCTGGCCGTTATGCTACGCGCCGGGTTGGACGGTATCACGCGCAAGCTGCCGCTGACACCGGCCATGGATGAAAGTCTCTTCCTGCGAGACGAAGGTGAGCGCCAGCGACACCCCTCGCGCCTGCTACCGGCGACGCTCGGTGAAGCCATCGCCGCTATGCGCGAGGATAGCCTCATACGCAACACGCTGGGTGACTCGCTCTACGAAGGCTTCATCGAGGCCAAGATCATCGAATGGACGGAGTACCGCAAGCAGGTACACGCCTGGGAACTAGAACGCTACCTGCCCATTTTCTAACTACGGGTGTCATCCAATTCTATTCTATTGAAGAAAGGGTACGCGCAAGATGCCGACCGAACTGCCTAAAGAAGAAAACTCTTACATCATGGATTCTGAGAGCGCAACCGAAATGGCGCGACTTATGATTCAGAACCACGCAACAACCATGGCCCTGGGTGGATTGTTTCCTGAACGACGTGACGATCTTGAAGGATGTGACCGCATACTTGATATTGGCTGCGGGCCTGGTGGTTGGGTATTAGATGTGGCGCAAAAATACCCGGATAAGCAGGTGGTTGGGCTTGATATCAGCAACCTGATGATACGCTATGCGCGCGCCCAGGCATTTTCGCAGCGCCTGGAGAACGCGGAATTTACTGTCATGAACGCGCTGGAACCCTTACAGTTCGATGATAATTCGTTTGACCTGGTGAATGCCCGTTTTATCGTTGGGTTTGTCGCCAGGAATGCCTGGCTTCCTCTTTTGAAGGAATGCCTGCGTGTGTTGCGTCCCGGTGGCCTGATTCGTTTGACGGAAGGCGATCTGGGCACCAGCACTTCTACCAGCTACGATGAACTCGGTATGATGATTCCAACATTGCTCAAAGTCAGTGGACTCAGTTTTTCGCCTGATGGGCGCAGCGTTGGCATTATTCCTGTGCTGCCCCGCTTGCTACGAGAAGCGGGGTTCAAAGAGCTGGGAAAGATGGCTCATGTTATTGTAAACGCGCCCGGTGAACCAGGCTCCTCCATGTGGATAGAAGACTTCAAAGTGACTACGCAAACCCTCCTTCCCGTTCTGGTGAAACTACAGATTACTACACTGGAGAAGTTTAACCAGTTATATGAGCAGGCTATGCTCGATACTCTATCCCCGGAATTCAGCGCCCTGCTCTACTTCGTCACGCTGTGGGCGACGAAACCGTAGCGATGTTTTTATAAATGTCCAGCAGGCTGCACCTGCTGGACATTTATAAAAACATTATTGTTGAATGTGCGGGCGCATTAGCCAGTAGCGCCCGTTTTCGCGCATCATGATACGCTGGTCGATCATCTCGCGGCGCAGGCTGGCGACATCATCATGAAATGTGCGCATGATGGCGTTCACCTCTTTTTCGTCGTAGAGGCGACCCCACTCGAACGAACGCGCGATTTCTTCCATGATGTAGCGCCGTTTTTTGTACTGCGCCGGAATAGTCACAAGCCGTCCATCGCGAATGAAGGTGGCGACCACGCGCGCGCGCTCCTCGCTTTTGGGCGGCAGCGGCTCAGTGGCAAAGAGCATTTTCGCGATATGCTGCGTGCTCTCCCCCAACTGCTGGATTCCCTCACTGTCCAGTTCATAGTAGTTGTAGTTGCTATCGCGCCTTACCTTCACTAATCCTGCATTGATCAGGGGCGCGAGATGATGTGAGATGGTGGGCGGAGCGACATCCAGCGCGTGCGCCAGCTCCTGCCCGTACATTGGACGCCCACCCAGCAATCCCAGAATGCGGATGCGGGTCAAATCGGACAACGCCCTGCCCAGCACGACCAGCGATTTCATCTCGTCCGTGGAAAGCGGCGCCGGATTTGTGGTGTGTGTTTCTTCTGGCATGGTACGCCTCCCTGTTATTATACGATTATACAATTGTATAATAACAAAAATAGAAGGCGCTGTCAAGGGGTTCGGCAAAAATGCAGGGGTCTCCTTGCTTCTCTTGTTTGGTATTGTATCACTTGTCCACCCTCAATGCCTGCTCAATTGTGGCGTGACCCACCAGTGTATCATAAACATATGCGATTGTATCGATGTTACAGGCATCTTTTGCTACAATGTCTCAAACTTGTGGTACGATGGTGTCATCGATTGTTCATGTTTGTGATACACTTCCAGGGGCGCACGTAATACAAGCATGTACAAACAAATTGCCTGTACCCGCGTAGATAGAATGTGCTACACTCTATCAAACCCAGAAGGTTCTTGTCTGTTTAAAGGAAGGAGCACCATGCAAAATTATTCCCGGCAAATGGGAAAGCGACACGTTCCGTTCATTGCAATGGTAGCTTGCGCCGGCGTCGCGCTAGCTATGCTACTTGCTGCATGTGGAACCACTCCCGGCGGCTCAGGAGGGGTAACAGCTGTTCCAAAGACGAATCCCCAAACGCCGACTGTCACTCCTCCCAATGACCTGTTGACCCCAGGCACATTGACAGTAGGAAGCGATACGACCTACCCGCCACAGGAGTATATCGATACGGCTACCAACCAGGCAGCCGGTTTCGACATCGATTTGATTAAGGCTGTTGCAGCACGGATGGGCCTGCAAACGCGGGTGGTAACGACAAGCTTCGATACCATTATCGACAGCCTGGTGGCGAAACGCTTCGACATTGTGATATCTGCCGTCAGCGTGACGCCGGAGCGCCAGAAGAAGGTGGACTTCGTGCCATACTTCAACGCGGGTGAATCGTTGTTAGTGCAGAACGGCAACCCCAGGAAGATTACGAAGGTGTCCGACCTGTGCGGCCTGCCGGTCGGCGTGCAGAATGGCACGGTTGAGCAGGCTGAATTGAAGACCGCCAATGATGCCTGTAGAAACGCGGGGAAGCCTGCCATCACTGTCACAGCCCTCACCAATCAGACGGATGTCATCCAGCTGCTGGCAACCAACCGTGTTGTAGCAACCTACCAGGACTCGCCGGTCACCGACTACTTCATCAAGCTCAATCCCGGTCGCTTCACCGTCGCCGGTTCAGTGACCAACGCCGGTCCTGAAGGAATCGTCGTTCGAAAGGGCGACACTTCCATGTTTAACGCCGTACAGGCCGCCTTTAACCAGGTCAAGGCTAGTGGCACCTATCGCAGCCTCATTAACAAGTGGGGCCTGCAAAGCGAAGCGATTAGCCTGATGGAGCGCCGGACAAATTCCGTCTCGTGAGATGCCTGCGCCTTGCCGGTTTCCTGCCTGTTCAGAACCGGAGACCGACAAGGCTTGTTTAAGGAGGATTCCCGTGTTTCGTTGGGATGTCGTCGGGCAAAATCTCTTCTCGCAGCTCTTTTTGAATGCCGCCTGGACCACGCTGTGGATCGCGGTGATCGCGCAGACTTTTGGCGTCATCATCGGGCTGTTTCTTGCGCTGATGCGTGTATCGCGTTTCCCTTTTCTCGCCTGGCCTGTTCGTTTCTATGTCTGGCTGTTTCGCGGTAGTCCGGTGCTCGTGCAGATTCTCATCCTCTATTTTGGTTTGCCCAACGTCTTTCCGAGCCTCGTAACGTACATTACGGTCTACTCGGCGACCTTGATAGCGCTCTCGTTGAATGAAGGCGCGTACATGTCGGAGATTATTCGCGCCGGCATCACCTCGGTGGACACGGGGCAGATGGAGGCCGCGAAGTCGCTTGGTATGCGCTATTCGCTCGCCATGCGCCGCATCATCCTGCCGCAGGCGGCGCGCGTGATTATTCCACCGCTGGGCAACGAGTTCAATAATATGCTCAAGACGACTTCGCTCGCCTCGGTCATCGGCCTGTTTGAACTGACCTATACGGCGCAGGTCTACGGCTCGCAAGGTTTTGTCATCTTCGAATTGCTGATTGTTGCCACCCTCTACTATCTTGTGCTTACTACCTTATGGGGCTATATACAGAACTGGATCGAGAGACGCATAGACCCCGATCGTGCAACGAAAGCCGGGCTTCGCGAGCAGAAAGGCTGGACTGGGCGGGTGTTAAGCTTCGGCTCTCCGCGTTCAGACTGGACCCTGGGAGGCGGGCCGCCGCCAGGTAAATGAAGAAATGAGGAAAGACGTATGAGCATAGAGCAATCCAACGGGTACGGAGTCGAAATGGTGCGCGCCGAGCAGATCGTCAAACGTTTTGGCCATCTGACCGTGCTGAATGGCGTTGACCTCTCCGTCAAGCGCGGGCAGGTCGTCGTCATTATTGGGCCGAGCGGTTCCGGCAAAACCACGTTGCTGCGCTGCATTAACCATCTTGAGAAGATCGACAGCGGGCGCATTTATATCGATGGCCAGCTCGTCGGTTATCGCGAAGTCAATGGGCGGCTGGTAGAAGATAGGGAGGCAGCCATTGCTCATATGCGCTCGCAGGTCGGATTTGTGTTTCAGCGCTTTAATCTCTTCCCCCATAAAACCGCCCTGGAAAATGTGATCGAGGCGCCTATCTATGTGCTGCGCCAGCCCAGGGACGAGGTGACGAAGCGCGCCATGGCCCTGCTCACCAAAGTGGGATTAGTCGAAAAAGCGCACGTCTTCCCGCATAAACTATCCGGCGGCCAGCAGCAGCGGGTCGCCATCGCGCGCTCGCTCGCCATGAACCCGAAACTGATGCTCTTTGACGAGGTGACATCGGCGCTCGATCCCGAACTGGTCGGCGAGGTGCTGAAAGTCATGCGCCAGCTGGCGGAAGAAGGGATGACGATGGTGGTGGTTACGCATGAGATGGGCTTTGCGCGCGATGTGGCCGACCACGTCATCTTCATGGATAAGGCCGTCATCGTTGAACAAGGGACGCCGGAGCAGATCTTTGACCATGCCGAAAACGAGCGTACCCGCACGTTTTTAGGCATGATCCGCGAAGAGTAAGATACATGGCGACCCTCGCGGTCGCCATGTAAGGTAGTATATGAGTGGATGTCAGGTAGAGCAACAGGACCGGCTGTGGTTGGTAAAATTCATTAAGAATTAGAAAATGTCAGCAAAGATTTGACTGACCTGGCAATGGAAGCCGGGCAGATGGGGTGATTGTAAAATGTCGCTTTCGAAAAGTGTGCTCTGGAG
>DAHVFL010000006.1 GCA_027316975.1 Chloroflexota bacterium
CGGTGGCTCGGTGCAGGCGGGTCTGGCGATTTACGACACCATGCGTCACCTGCCCTGCCCGATTGTCACCACCTGCGTGGGATACGCTGCCAGCTTTGGCACGGTCCTGCTGATGGCAGGCGATCATGGTTTGCGACGCGCCCTGCCACACGCCCGCATTCACATTCACCAACCTCTCATTCAGGGAGGATTAGCCGGGCAGGCCACCGATATCGATATTCATGCGCGCGAAATACTGCACACGCGCGATGTGTTGAACGATATCATTCACGAACACACCGGGCAGCCAATGGAACGTATCAAGCACGATACGGAACGTGACTACTACATGAGCGCGGTGGAAGCGGTTGAGTATGGTATCATTGACGAGGTGTTGAAGTTAGCCGAAAAATAACTTACGATGTTTCAATTCTGACCGAGTCCATTTCCAACCACTGGCGGTCGCTTTTGAGCGTGCCGAAGCGGAAGTTGCCGCGTGGGGTTACGATGGCAAACTGGTTGTCGAGCCACGCTACGAAACCAAGTGGGCGCGTGGGTGGCCGGGGAGCGCGAAGCGCCAGTTTGCCATCGACCCTGAAAGTAGCCTCGTCAGGCAACCAATCCAGTGAATAGGTGTGCCAGTCGGCCATCTCTACATCCAACACCGTTTCTTGCGCCCCCGTCAGACGCTGCATCCAGCGCGCGGCGGGGCGCGTTTCGCCGCTTATCCTGCCGAGCGCGGCAGTAACTGCCAACGGGAAAGTAGAGACCAGCGCTGCAGGGCGCATACTATGCACAACCTGGGCTTTCCAGCCCCGGCCAGGTACGCCGGGAACCAGCGCCATGTTGGAAGGTGGCGAGGCATAGAAAAACCACACCGCTTCTGGCAACATAAGCACATCGCCGCGCACAGAAAATGGGTAGTTCCAGAAGCCGAAACCTGCTGTGCCGCGCAAAACGTTCGTCTGCTCTTTAGCGCTGTAGTGGGTAGCTGCCGGTAATGAAGAACGCGCGCGCACTTCCATTCGCACGGGAGGTTTCCAGGGAAACTTTGAGCGCGGCAAACGTCCATAATCGTCGATTTGCGCGTCGCTATACTGGCCCTGTTGCACGGCATCGCACAACATACGCAGGCTCGAATCCGCAACCTGGAGCGTGCCACTACCGGTGCAGGTCTGTACCCAGCGCGTATCTAGCGTTTCTGTGAAGTCGTCGAACATTGCAACCCTTTACCATCGCGCCTACCTTATGCCGGTATAGCCTGTTTCTGTCTCTGTACCGCCAGAAGGGTCTCTTCCAGTTCTTCCCATACTATCTGTTCTGCCTCCTGAGACGATTGCTTTGTTTCCGCAACAATTTCTAGCGTGCGGCTGTGGAAATCGCTGAAGTAATTGCGCTGTACGGTGTGTAGTGGCATGACTTCAAGCCGGATATCACTCGATTCGTAAAATTCGTGGGGTTCAAAGGCAATCGCGAGCATATTGGCATAATTGCGAATGAACGCGAGCCGGTGCTGAGACAGGAAAAAATTCGGCTGGGTGCTGGAAACCAGCATACAGCCAGCGCATCTACCAGAAAGTAAAATGGGGGCCGCTGCCGCGCTCAGTTCAAAATCTACCTGGTGAGCGGGAAGCAGACTAGAGTTGCTGCTAATATCGTTGTTTTGAACCTCTCTACAGCTACTCACACACAGCCCGGCCAGAGATTCCGCGCCCAGGAACATTGCTTGCTGATCGAGATTTCCCGGCCAGGGAGATGTGCCAAAAGCGGCGGTTTCGCGCAAAGAACGTATGTGAGTATGCTTATCTGTCTTCATACAGCGCACAACTGTGATCGCTATACCCAGCCGGTCAGGGTCCAGTTGCCCGATAGCTTGTTCAATGATGAGCCTGCATAGCGACCAGTAGCGTATTTCTTTGTGGGATTTGGCGCGGGCCGATAAGACGCTCGTAATAAACAGTGCTGGAATATCTTTTGTGGCATCAATAGCGTCGGTGTAAAACGCATCGGCATAGTCATCACCAAGCAGGTCAATGAATTGCTCGCGATACTCGGGGATCACATCCAATAGTTGCTTGAGGTTCTGCACTCGAGGTTCGGCTTTGCCGTTGATCCAGCGTTTGATATTTACTGCATGTTTACCAATTTCGTTGTCGATACGCTTCCTGATCTCAGGTTCCTGAATAATCAACTTCAGCAGTTCGCGCCAGTCCGTCACATCATTGTATTGCATACCGTCCCTCCCTGCGCCTGTAATTACATCTAAAATACCCTTATACGCCTCATGATAGCAATTCTACTGCCAGAAGTCAACAGTAGCGACACCCCTTGCGGGTGTCCCGTCTCCCTGCACTGCACGATAGTCGCGCACGGGACACCCGCAAGGGGTGTCGCTACCGGGTTCTGCGTCACGCTGAAGGGCGTGGCTCGCCATGTCTGATGCTATAGATTAGCGTTTCCCCCTGGCTTCGCGATAGAGCGTTGCTGAAAGGACGAGTAGCGCGGCGACAATCAGAATGGGGCCGATGGCAACACGCAAAGGAGCCAACGCCGCGATGTTGGCGATCAGGCCAAGCACAATGGCGATGATGAGGATGCCAATCAGGATAATCATGTCGCCCACGATAAAATTGTAGATGGCTTTCAGGGTCTTCATGGGCGCGCCTCCTCCAGCGCTTCCGCTTTACTGAGCGCCAGTTGACGCCGTTTCTGCTGCTTCAGGAATGTGACCAGCAGGTAGGATGCCAGTAAGAAGATGACGGCCAGGATGGGAATAAACGCATCAGATAGAGGCCATTCATAGTTGAAACCCTCGGCTGCCCAGAAGGTGCCGAAAGAGGTAAGCATAACTCCAACCACAAACTTGAGTGTATTTTCGGGAACTTTCGTCAATGGAGCTTTGACAAGAACACCAGCCGTAATAACCAGTATACCCGCGATGGCCGCGCCAATAGCCGCGGAGCCGATGCCGTTCCCGGCAGTCGATTGAATGCTGCTCCCAAAGGTAATTACGATAAAGGCAACTTCCAGCCCCTCGAGCAATACCGCTTTATAAGAGAGCGCCACGCCGAAAGGATGAATACGGGGCGCGATAGTTTCGCCACGCGCGCGCACTTCCGCCATTGTCTCTTCAAAAATGGCCTCTTCGTCATGCAGCGACTTCAGTCCGCTATAGCGCAGGATGGCTTTTTTCAACCATTTCAGACCGAAAAGAATTAGAATGATGCCAACAAAAAGACGTAAATCGGTGAGGGGAACCCATTTAACCAGCGCGACACCGAGCGTACCAACGATTAGCGCAAGCGTGGCTGCGGCTGCCAACGCTCCAACCAGCGAACTGCGCCAGTTTATGGTAATGCCCACAACAAGCACGATAGTAAAAGCTTCGACAAATTCGACCGCCGAGGCCAGAAACGCTGCCGAAGCAATAGCCCATTCCATCGGGACGAACTCCTTTCCCATGTGTCAGGAGAACTTTATGTAGCGACGCTCCACGTAGGCGCCCAGCATAGCAGTGTCTCCTTTAATTGTAACACAAAATGGAGTTCGCGTTTATTTTTTGGAGGCGATCAGTTGCAGCCAGTTGCGCGGTGTCTCAGTTACGCCCATTTCCCGGCCAGCCTCGTAGACAGCAACTTCCAGCGCTGCCGCGCCCAGCGACAATGGCACACCCGGCAACGCTCCTTCGATGAAGAGCCAGTAGTGACCTATATCGCACCAGGCATCCACTGAAACGATGCCTGTTTCCTGGTGCGCCTGGACGTGCGCAAAACCGGCCTGTTTAAGCTGCGAGACATACTCTTTACTATTGAGCCATTGCATCGCCATGGCCTTTGCCTCGCGCGACAGGCGCACTTCGGGATGTTCCTTGCGCAGCCAGCGCACGGCGCGACTGGTCCATAGTCGATAGAAACGTTCCGTTCCCTCGACATAGGTGCCGTCGTAAAAACCGCTATTGCAGGCAAAAACGCCATCGGGAGCAAGAATACTCGCCATTAGCCTGAAAGCAGCGAGCTTATCAGGCAACAGGTGGATAGCGTTGCAGAAGAAAGCGGCGTCGGCATTTTGCACGATACGCGGCAGGTCGCTCGCCTCGCCTTGAATAAATTCCGCCTTCGCGCCAATTATTTCCATGCCTTTTTGCGCTCGTCGCAACGCCTCCGCCGAGGGGTCAACGCCTATGATGCGCACCTGTTTGTGCTGGCGTTGCATCTCTTGCGCGATCAGACGGGTGACGGCTCCCGTGCCACATGCCATATCTACGACGGTCAGCGTGGCGTTAGCAGGGCGCGCCGCCAGGGAGGTGAGAGCCTGGCGAACGAGCGAGCGGTTGATTTCGGTGTAAAAGGGATGCGCGGCAAACGCCTCGAATGTAAACCGGTTCGTTTCTTCTGTTTCAATCATACTCATAGGGCAGTCTCCTTCAAATGAACCCACATTTAACTTTTAGATGGAAACTGCGCTCAAAAAGTTTCACGAATATACCCTGCGTCATCAAATATGCATGGACATCCCGCCATCCACAGCCAGAATCTGGCCGGTGATATAGCCCGCCTCCGGCAAGCATAGAAAATTGATGGCCGATGCTATTTCTTCCGGTGTGCCATGCCGGCCCAGCGGGGTAACATCGAGCATAAATTTGCGCTGCTGGTCCGTTAAGATAGAGGTGAGTTCGGTAGGAATGAAGCCCGGCGCGATGGCATTGGCCGTAATGGTGCGACTCGCCATTTCGCGCGCTGTGCTGATGGTGAGCGCGATAATGCCTGCCTTAGACGCACTGTAATTGGCCTGTCCTGCACTGCCTAACAGACCCGCTGGTGAAGAAATATTCACGATACGTCCCCAGCGCGCTCTCATCATGCTGCGCAGCGCAGCCTTCGTGCAAAGAAAAGCTGAACGTAAATTAGTCGAGATCACGTGGTCAAAGTCGGCGGGCGTCATTTGCAAAATAAGCTTATCTCGTGTAGTACCCGCGTTGTTGACCAGGATTGTCACCCCGCCAATCGCGCTAGCGGCCTCTGCGAAGAGACGATTGACCTCTTCTTCCTGGCTCACGTCAGCCTGAATCGCAACACAACGTCTCCCCGACGCCTCAATTTGCTCTTTAACCTCTGCTGCCGCGCCAGCGTTATTGCGAAAATTGACAATTATATCAGCGCCAGACTGTGCCAGACGCAGGGCGGTTGCGCGCCCAATGCCCTGGCTACTGCCAGTCACAAGCGCGATTTTGCCTGCCAGTGGCAAATGCTGTTCTGCCATGCTCTATTCTCTCCCTCCGCGTTGTTTTTTCCACCGCCCACTCCGCCACATTGCGTGTAGTATAGCACAATTTTACTAAACTGCTTCACATGGTAAAGAAGAGACGAGCATCCAACGCGAGATGGCGTCGCCATCTCGCGTTGGATGCTCGTCTTTATTCCTCTCCAGCGATCTCGCCGTGCCACAGTCTGCGCATCTCTTCGTTGGTGGCAAGCAGTTCGCTGAGCGTACCCTGCGCGTCGATTATGCCGTCTGTGAGGACGATGATGTTGTCGGCGCGCTGGAGGGCGGCGTGCCGGTGTGTGACCACCAGGCAGGTAGCATCTTTCCGGGCAAAAACTCGTTCCCACAGGCTCTGCTCGGTCTGCACATCAAGCGCGTTCGACAGGTCATCGAAGACCACTTAACTTACCCTTGCTCGTTTTCTGCCGTTTTGTCCTATCCTGGAAATGGCTGTATCAAATGCTCCAGTATGCGTATTTTCTGGTTTTTGTGCTGGAAGACTTGCTGCCTCTCGGTCCTGCGGGTTATCATTTGATGCTTGTGGAGACAAAAGAGGCGACTCTATCCCCTGGGGAGTGATAGAGGGGTCCGTGTTTTTCGTAGGAGTAGCAGGTACTCGCGTGCGGGTTATATCGATTTCTGGATCAAGCTGCGTTGTATGATCGTAGCTCGCGTGATACAGTTGCTGCGGCGTCAAGTTGCGCGCGCCGGGCAAATGTGCCCTGTATAAAATGGCATCATGCAGATCAGCGACCAGCATGTTCGCTCCTGACAGGTTGGCATCGCGCAAATCAGCGTCGGTCAGGTTGGCTCCTACCAGGCTTGCCCCGGCCAGATTTGCCCCGGCCAGACACGCGCCGCGCAAATCAGCCATGTAGAAATTGGCTCCGCTGAGCTGGGCTTTACGGAAATCTGCTTCTCCCAGGTAGCGGTGAGAGAAATCGCGCTCGCGCAAATCAGCCTCGTAAAACGTTGGTGGTTGCCAGTTTGGCGGCGCGTAGGTAACATGGTGATGCCCATCTAGCGAAAGTGGCGTTTCCTCAACCCTGGGCAACGTGTTAAGCGCGTATTCCTGGCTTAATTTTTGGGAATGGTCATTGAATCGAGCTTCCCACTGCTGCCACTCTTCCTGCATGTGCTGTACCTGGCTCGTGATTTGTTGCTCGAAGAGTAGTGAGGCTTTTCTTTCTCGCATTTGCCATGCATACTGATGGCCCTCCTGCGCATTTTCCCACGCCTCACGCTCAACCGTCCTTTCATCTAACGCGCCCAATTGGATGCGCAAAGCAAGTAATGCGCCGATGGCTGCCGTTAGCAGACTGACAATTCCCCCAACAATTACAAATAGCATCATTGTGTCCCACCCCTGTTTTACGTTGAGTATTCAGAAGTCCGAAAATAGTAAACAAGCATATACATAGGTCTATTTCGTATGACGGAAGCCCTGAGTATGAGTAACAATCGCTGCGTTCGGTTGGTCTCTTGACAAAAAACGAATCACAAGGTACTATAACGATAGCGGATATATCCATGTATGATATAACTGTACAATATCGGGTAATACCCTTCAAAACTGGGAGTAACACATGAAAAACGAATCACGTAATGCGGAGGAAATGATCCCGCTCACACCCGCTGTGCTGCATATCCTGCTGGCGCTGGCTGACGGCGAGCGTCACGGGTACGGCATTATGCAGGAGGTGACGAGGCGCGCTGGAGGTCACGTGAAAATGGGGCCTGGCACGCTGTATGGATCGATCAAACGTATGCTGGCCGATGGCCTGATTGAAGAGACGGGCGAGCGGCCCGATCCCGCGCTGGACGATGAAAGACGGCGCTACTATCGCCTCACCAGTTTCGGTTTGCGGGTTATGCAAGCTGAAGTGCTGCGTCTCCATCAAATTGTGCTACTGGCCCGGTCGAAACAGGTCATAGGCGGCTCAGAGGCCATAGGAGGTCTATCATGAGCGCTTCATCGACGAACCACGACAGGAGCTTTTCGTGCCGGCTCTATGGCCTGCTGTTGCGCTGCTATCCCGCGCAATTTCGCCGCATGTACGCTCGTGAGATGGCGCGCACCTTCCGCGACAGTTACCGCGAGGCCATGCAGTGGCAGGGCAGAAGCGGTGTGCTGCGTTTATGGGGCGTCGTTCTCTATGACCTGGGTGTTTCCCTTTTTATCGAATACCGGAGCGCGTTCAAAGCATTGCTACATCCAATCGAAGAAAGGCAGAGTAAAAACTATATGAGTGTCACAAACATTGTTTTCGCGCAGCGTACCGACATTGGCCTGCAACGTAAGTTGAACGAAGATAGCGTCATCTCAATTCAGCCCGAAGACCAGAAGGTAATGGAGAGCAAGGGCATCCTGTTCGTTGTGGCCGATGGTATGGGTGGTCATTCTCGTGGTGAGGTGGCAAGCCAACTGGCAGTTACTATTATCCGCGATGTCTATTACCAGCAGGAGAGCGACGACCTGGAAGCATCGTTACAGCTGGCCCTGGAACAGGCCAATACTCGCCTGTACAATGAGAACATGGCGATGTCTCCAAAACCGGAACCGGATCAAATGATGGCAACGACCTGCGTAGCTGCTGTTGTGCAGGGAGATACCGTTTACGTGGCTAATGTAGGAGATAGCCGCGCATACATCGTGCGTGATAGGCAGCCGCACCAGATTTCGCTCGATCACTCGGTTGTGGCGCAGCAGCTTCGTGACGGGTTGATCACAAAAGAGCAGGCCAAAGATCATCCCGATCGCAATAAGATCTACCGGTGTTTAGGCGAAAAAGACGTTGTTGAAGTAGACACCTTCTCCGCAAAGGTGCAGGCAGGCGATCTGCTCCTGCTGTGTACCGACGGGCTTTCAGAACTGGTACCAGAAGAGGAAGTAGTCACCATCGTGCAGCAGTACGAGCCGCAGGAGAGCGTACAGCGCCTCATCGAACGCGCTAACGAAATGGGCGGCAAAGATAATATCACCGCCGTCGTGGCGCGTGTGGCATGAGATTTAAGGGTGACTTAGCAGTGTAAGATGTGGGTTGGCGCGGGCTTAGCCCGCGCCAACCCACATCTTACACTGCTAAGTCACCCTGCCCGAATGCGTTGCAGAGAAGCAAAAAGGTGATCTATAATATTATTATTGAAGAGTAAGATTGTATTGTATAAAGCCATCACGGTGCTAATAGTAGAAGAAAAGAAACCCATGCATAAGCCCCTCGATGCGATGCGCATCATCCACTGGGCCAGCGGCGCTGATATGCCGGGCGAACTTCCCATTAGCGATCCTCAGCCCGACCCGGGCTTGCTCGGCCCGGACTCGTTGACCTGGCTCTTGCACGAGGAACAATGGCTCATTTTGTCGGGCGCGAGGGCCTTTTTGATGCAGGCCGCCCATCCTATCGTCGCGCAGGGGGCGCTTGACCACAGCGCCTTCGCCGAAGACCCTTTCGGGCGTGTCTATCGGACTATTCAGGGGATGGCGGTTTTGATCTTTGGCAGCACCGCCGAGGCGAACGCTATGGCTCGTCATATCAATCTCCTGCACCATACCGTTCATGGGACGCTCTCAGAAAGCAGCGGGCGTTACAAAGCCGGTGAGCCTTACAGCGCCATGGAACCTTTACCACTTTTGTGGGTGCATATCGCCTTCGTGGATAGCCTTCTCACCGCCTATAAGACGTTTGTTGGGCCACTCTCCCCGGAGCAGTGCGAACAGTACTGGCAGGAGTCGTGTCGCTATGCGCGGCACCTCGGCCTCACTGATGTAACTCTCCCGGCCAGCTATGCCGCCGCGCAGCAACACATCCGCGATGCGCTTCCTTCAGGAGAGATTGCCATTGGCGCTGCCGCCCATTTCATCGCCCGCGAGGTTCTCTACCCGCCCCTGCCCCTGCTGCGCAAGCCGTTGTGGATGATCGTGCGCCTCATCACCATCGGCCAACTCCCATCAGATATACGAAAAGCATATGGATTGCGCTGGACCATCGCCCATACATTGGCATTTCGTCTGGTCTCCAGCATTGCGCGTCTCCTGCGCCGTCTCTTTCCCAACGCGCTCGGTAAAGCAACCCTGGTAGGTTTCGCCCGGCGTCGTTCGCGAGGAGAACTCCAACAGCCCGTGCAGGCAGTATAGACTATCTCTTCCCGAAGACATATAATGTGGGTGCGGTTATTAGGCTGTCAAACTTCCTTGAGCCGTCCTGTCTGTCATTCTGAGCGAAGCGAAGAATCTCAAGCCGACGGGAGATTCTTCGCTTCGCTCAGAATGACAGCCAAAGTGGCTCAACGAACTTTGATGGACTATTATTACACTACAACATGGAACGATACTCCACTGAGGACATACATGAACCAATATAAACACCCAACGCCACTGTCATTCGTGCTGGATGATGAAAAGCGGCAGCTAACCCTGATCTGGAGCGATGAACACGAGAGTATACATAGTTGGGAAACATTGCGCTGGGCCTGCCCCTGCGCCTGGTGCGCGGGCGAAGGCGGCCAGCCCGGCATGTTGCAGAATAAAACGAGCCTGAGTATCGAAGAGACCACGCTGGTGAATATCGAACCTGTCGGGCGCTATGGCCTGACCCCCATCTGGGAAGACGGACACCATACCGGTATCTTCACATACGAAAAACTGCGCGCCAGTTGCGAATGCCAGCAGTGCCAGGATAAACGCTATTTCGGCAAGTAACGGTTTCGCGCTCAATGAAGAAGTGGCGGCTAACCCATCCGGGCATTGCCGCCACTTTCTATGTTAAGTACGGGTGCTCTTTACGTTAATAATGATGAAAGGCGCGAAAGCCTATTTTTCCTCCGTACGGGAGGTTGAAGAAGTTATCATTATTTACGGAGCAATACTATGTCTACATCTACCAAAGAAATTGAAACGCAGATCACATCTCGTCGTCGCTCTTTTCCGCTTTCTGGCCTGGCCCTGCGCCTGTTGATTGCCTTTGTGATTAGCTGGCTGGTCATCATGGCCTTCTTTGTATCCGGCGCGGTTTCTCGCTAATCATCTATCGTTGCGCCAATTGTCGTTGTTTCCCTTCGTATGTAAAATCTGCTCTCGTCCGGCATGCGCTTTTTGCTGTATGATAAGATGTATCTTATGCAACCGCCTCACATACGCAAGGAGTAGCTACCATGCAGGATCAGCAGTTGGAGAGCGAACAACAGGAGCAGCCACTGATCGAAATTGCCAGCGCAAGCGTACTTTCATCTGCCTCTGATAGAAAAGACGAGCGCGAACGGAATTATGAGTATTACAAAAAGATTTTCGACGGGCATCCGATGCCGTTCGCGTTTGTCGATCTTGACCTGCTCGACCGGAATATTCGCCAGATTGTTGCGCGGGCGCGTGGCAAGAGGATACGGCTTGCCTCCAAGTCCATCCGCAGCCTTGCCATATTGCGGCGTGTTTTCGCGGCGGACGCCTGCTTTCAGGGCATCATGTGCTATACCGCTCTTGAGGCTGTTTACCTGGCCTCTCAGGGTTTCAAAGATTTGCTGATTGGGTATCCCGCCTGGAACGAGCATGATATCGCTGCTGTCGCGCGCGCAACGGCGGATGGAGCGCACATTACGTCGATGATCGACAGCGTTGAACACGTCGAGCGCATCGAAACCCTGGCTTCCCGGTATGACACTCGCTTGCCCCTGTGTCTCGAAATCGATATGTCGATGGATGTTCCCGGCCTGCATTTCGGCGTCTGGCGCTCTCCTGTGCGCACTGTAGAGCAGGCGCGACCCATCATCGAAAGCGTCAAAGCCTCTTCCCATGTTTTCCTGGACGGTTTGATGGGCTACGAAGCGCAAATCGCGGGCCTGGGTGATAACTTTCCCGGGCAAAAAGCGAAGAATGCCCTGGTTCGTCGCCTCAAGCGGCGCTCAATCCGCGAAATAGCCGAACGGCGCGCCGCTATCGTTGCTTTAGCGCGTTCCTCCGGCATTACGCCGCGCTTCGTCAACGGCGGCGGCACGGGCAGCATCGACTCCACGCGCAATGAGGCCGTTGTGACAGAAATCACCGTCGGTTCGGGCTTCTACGCCCCCGCGCTTTTCGATAACTACCGCGATTTCCGCTATTCACCCGCTGCCGCCTATGCTATCGAGATTGTGCGCCGCCCGCAACCATCACTCTACACCTGCCTGGGCGGCGGCTACATCGCCTCTGGCTCGGTCGGCCCGGAAAAACAGCCGGCACCCTACCTGCCGCCGGGCGCGAAACTGCTCTCGCTCGAAGGCGCGGGCGAGGTGCAGACGCCCATCCGCTACAACGGACCGCTCTCGCTCACCATAGGTGATCCTATCTTCATGCGCCACAGCAAGGCCGGTGAACTCTGCGAACGCTTTACGCACCTCTATCTTGTTTCCAATGGAACCATCGTCGATACAGTGACAACCTATCGCGGTGACGGGCGTACTTTCATATAGTCGTAAAATTCACCCTACTGAAAACTTGCTCACTTGATGTTCTACACATTGACATGCTCTTATGAATTTTCAGGCATGGCTCAAATGAACTTGATACTTTAGTAGGTTTGTGAAGTATGGGAAGCCCAACGCCCTGGTCCTGTCATCCTGAGCGAAGCGAAGGATCTCTGTGATATTGGTGGTACCGCTTCCCCAACAGGCGGACGGATGCCGCTGTCATCCTGAGCGCAGCGAAGGATCTCTGTAATACACTCACAAGACTGAGCGGAGAGATCCTTCGCTGCGCTCAGGATGACAGGAAACGGACGAGACAGACGGTAGGCGAGTCTTACCGATCTCGCTTATAAATAGTCATTAAGGCTGAATTCGAGCGCACTTTAGAACCCGCCTGTCGAGCGAATGATTTGACCTGTCACCCAGGCAGCATCTTCGCTTGCCAGAAAAGTAATGATGCGTGCTGCATCGTCGGGCTGGCCTATCCGTCCCATGGGGAAGCGTGGCAGAAGTTCTTGCTTTACTTCTTCACTCATCCATCCCGTGTCGGTAGGGCCGGGATCGACCGCGTTTACCGTGATGCCTCGCGGCGCAACTTCGACAGCCAGCGTGACGGTGAAAGCCTCGATAGCTCCCTTCGTGGCGACATAGGCTAATTTCCCTTGCATCGCGCCGCGTCCTTGCCCCGATGTCAGGTTGATAATGCGCCCACCGGCAGGCAACATGAAACTTCGCGCAAACTCAATGCTCAACAGCATGGTGCCGCGCATATTCACGGCGTAATAGGCATCCAAAGTCTGCGCATCCAACTGGTCAAAGGGAGCCTGCGTATCATCATGCGTCGCGTTGTTGACAAGGATAGAAGCAGTCCCCAATTGAGCCTGGACGGTTTGTATGATGCGTTGTGGCGCGTCTACCTCTGCAAGATTGACCATCATATGCTCACAACGCACACCCTGCGCCCTTACCAGCTTTTGCAGCAGATCTGGTTCCTCTTCCTCTGCTCCCCAGGGCATGAGTCGATCATAGGGACTCCAATGGGTGAAAAAGATATCAGCCCCTGCCCGTGCTAACGCCAGGCAAACGGCTGCTCCAATGCCACGGCGGCGACTTGCTCCGGTAACAATCGCCAGCCGCCGGATAGTATGTTGAGTGGTCATTAACTATTCCTCTTCTTTCAGCAATTTGATGGTTCGCTGGTGATTACCTGTAAGTCCGCAGGAATACGTGAGTCAGGTCTGCTGCACGCATTCGCCCTACAGATGCTTCGCTGCGCTCAGCATGACAGCCAATGCCAGAGAGCTGTCATGCTGAGCGCAGCGAAGCATCTCGGGCGCACTAATGGGTAATCACCAGAAGATTCAACCTTGACATTGTGTCAGGGTATGCATACACTGATAAAGTGTCAGACAGGAATGCATACCAGTAAAACGTACAAGGAGGCATTTCATGATTAATGCGGTCGCGACCATCTGTATTTTCGTCAACGACCAGGACAAAGCCAAAGCGTTCTTTGTTGAAGAACCCAGGTAATTCATCACCTCGTCACAAGGAATTCAAGGATTTAGATATGGCTGTAACGCAGGGGACGCGCTGGCAGAACTGGTCTGGTTCTGTAAAAGGACAACCTCGACAGGTTGTGATGCCGGGTAGTATCAACGAACTGGAACAGCGTGTCGGTGTCTTTGCGCGCGAGGGGCGGCACGTGCGCGTCGTAGGTTCGGGACACTCGTTCACCCCGCTCGCACAGAGCGACGACGTATTACTGTCGCTGGATAATTTACAGGGCATCCAGTCGATTGACGCTGAACACGGAACCGTAACCGTGCTGGGTGGCACAAAACTCAAGCTGCTGGGAGATACATTGTTGGCGCACGGGCTGGCCCAGGAGAATCTTGGCGATATCGATGTGCAGAGCATCGCGGGAGCCATCAGCACAGGCACGCACGGTACCGGCATTTCGTTTGGCTCGCTTGCCACCCAGATTGAGGGTATCACCCTGGTGACAGCCACCGGGGAACTGCTGGAATGCTCACCCGAACAGCATCCCGATATTTTTAAGGCGGCACAGGTCTCGCTAGGAGCGCTGGGGATAATCGCCAGCGTCAAGCTGCGCGTGGTACCCGCCAAAGTCCTGCATTACCAGGGGCTGCGCAAAAAACTGAGTGATTGCCTCGACCACCTGGAACAATACAAGCAAGAGAATAGCCACTTCGAGTTTTTCTGGTTCCCCTATACCGAATGGGTGCAGGCCAAGTTCATCAATCCTACCAGCGAACCGCCGGGCAAAAATACGCTGTGGGGAACGCTCAACAAGATCGTGTTGGAGAACTGGGTTTATGGGTCGCTATGCGCCATGTCTCGCGCCATACCTGGCCTGGCTAAAAGCGTCTGCAAAATCTCAGGCAACTCGATTGCCAACGTGGATGAGATCAACTACAGCCATCGCCTTTTCTCTACGCCGCGCATGGTGCGATTCCAGGAGATGGAATACAACATCCCGGCGGAACACACGCGAGCGGTTATCACCGAAATCCAGCAATGTATCGAGCAGCGCCAGTTCGCGGTAAACTTCCCGCTGGAATGCCGTTTCGTGCATGGCGATGATATCTGGCTCAGTCCCGCCTACCAGCGCGAATCGGCCTATATCGCCGTGCATATGTACAGGGGGATGCCCTACCAGTCCTATTTTTCCCACGTCGAAGAAATCTTCAAACGCTACCAGGGTCGCCCCCACTGGGGCAAGCTGCACACGCGCACGGCGCGAGAACTGGCCCCGCTCTATCCCCGTTGGCACGATTTCCGCTGTATCCGCGCCGCGCTCGACCCCGACGGCATGTTCCTGAATGATTACTTACGAGCGTTGTTCGACGCGAACACGCCTGTAACAGGCGTCACTGGCGAAGAGGAAGCGCGTACAACGAATTGAGGGTCGTGCGTTTGCTCACCGTTTTCGGTGAGCAAACGCACCTGCTACCCCTGGTCTTTCACAAGTAGGTTTTTCGGAAAAGAACCGGTCAGGTGGGAGGTGTCATCCTGAGCGCAGCGAAGGATCTGCGTGCGGCTCGGCGGAAGATCCTTCGCTGCGCTCAGGATGACACCTCTGACGAGCGCTTGTTTCAAAAAACCTACCAATGAAAGCTACCTCTGAGACCTGCCACCCAGGGGGAAGCGGTCCCAGGGGTTTTCGTTGGCCGTAATGCGGTACCCATCGGGGTCGGCAAAGACGAAGGTGCGCCCAAATGGACCGTCGTAGGGCGGCGTGATGATGGTGGCTCCAGCCGCGTCCAATGTGGCATGCATCTCATTGACATGATCGCAGTCGATCCAGAGCGTCATACCCCGTCCTGGCTGCTGAGCATTATCCATGTCCACTTTTGCTTCGCGAAGAGCAAAGGGGATCGAGTTGGTATCGAAGAGGATAAAATCGGGAGCGCTGAAGCGCGTATCTTCTGTCAAGCCCAACGTCTCTATATAGAACGCGCGCGAGACGGAGAGGTCACGTACCTGCAAGCTGATAAAATCGGGTCCGAGAAGTTTTGCCATAGTAAACCTTCCTTTCAACTCTGAGGAGCTGCCTTAGGGCACTCACGGAAATAACATGACCGCTTTTGCATCTGCTAGGCATACTAGAGCGAACTTTACTGGTCATCTTATTAGCGTGAGTCTCCTTAGTGACGGCGCTCCATTTCTGTCATACTCACAGTCTACCCGATGCAAGTGACACCAGTATGTCAGTAGCTCAACGACTTTTTGGACGAGCCAGGCATCTCCTCACTGTATCCCGTCGCTTCCCGCCCCGCATACCAGCGCGCACACCTTCTCCGACTGTTCGGGAGATACTTTGCCGAACAAAAGCGCGGCAACGGCTGCCGCTCCACTCAATTCGGCTGCCACGCCCATCTCACTCCATAGCCAGTGCGCCGCCTCGCGCATCTCCTCGTCCGTCACCAGCACGATCTCATCCACATGCTGTTGGATGATCTCCAGGTTGAGAGCAGAGCTGCGGCGAGGAGCCAGGGTCCCGGCTGTCGTCGTAATCTGTGACAATTCCACAATTTTGCCCGCTCGCACGCTTTCATAGAGTGTAGGCGCGCCAACGGGTTCAACCCCGATGATCTTCGTACCTGGTTTTAGACTGCGTACCGCGCTACTCATTCCTGCGATCAGACCACCACCCCCGATAGCTACCAGCAGCGTATCGATGTCCGGCGCATCTTCCAGAATTTCGGGGCCTAGCGTTCCCTGCCCGGCAATCACGGCCGGGTCGGCGAAAGGATGGATATAGTTCAAGCCTTGCTGTTCGGATGCTAGCAAAGCCGCCCGGTTCGCCTCGTCCCACACAGCCCCATCGAAGATCACCTGCGCTCCCCAGCTTTCCAGAAAACGCGCCTTCGCCAGAGGTGTACTCTGCGGCAGGTAAATGGTCACAGGCACCTTCGCAATCCACCCGGCATAGGCGACTCCCAATCCATGATTGCCACCGGATGCGGTGACAAGCCCACGCTCGAGCTGTTCCGGGGGAATGCTAAGCAGTTTGTTTACCGCGCCTCGCGCCTTGAAAGACCCGCAAATCTGCAAGCACTCGAGTTTGAGATACAGTGTTTCGGCCTGGCATATGGGTTGCTTGACGGGCTTCGCCTCTATCAGTGGCGTGTGCCGGATGTAGCTGTTAATACGAGACTGTGCCGCCTGGATGTCTTGTAAGTCGATCACTGATTTTCACCCTTTGTATGTAATATAAGTTCCAAACCCGGTGACCACGCCTGAAACCCAGGTTCCGTCCTTCCGGGTTATTTGTAGAGACGCGATGTATCGCGTCCGCTCACGTCGGCACTCACCCAACGCCGACGCGATGATGAAGTGTTACAAAAGAATGAGGGTATCGCTCCCACCCTGTCATCCTGAGCGCAGCGAAGGATCTCCGCAGACCGATACACAGCGGCGGAGATCCTTCGCTGCGCTCAGGATGACAGGCCCTTCGCTTCGCTCCTCCTACGCTTCCCCGCTTCTTTTGTGACATCTCATAATCCATCGAGAAAATCCTTTCATTTTTTCAGCGTCGGGAATAGTAAATGTATGGTAATTTTAGCATACGTCTGAAAGAATAAACTCCTGGTTCCAGATGTGGTTCGCGCTGGCTATCGGCCAGGGCAAAGGGCGTCACCTGGCCTTCAAGATGCTGAACCGGTAAGTTTTGTAAAGTTAGACAACTATTAGGCGCAAGCGAGCAGTTACTCATCATCTCGCTCGCTTGCTCTCGCCTCTAAACTTCCAGGTAGCACGCGCCTGTTCACAGTGAACCCTTGCGCGAAGTGTACCAGCTTAGCATTTGTGGGAAGCATTCGATCGCATCGTAATGCCCATCGATGCGCCTCTATCCATGCCTCCTGTTCATCTTCCGCATAGAGCGGTACAAGCATACTTCCCCTTATTTCCTCATATGGAACGTCTAACATCCACAAGGTTTTTGCCGTCTTCATCCTTCATGTATCCTCTCTCTGTTCCGATATTGCATTCTAAATACGTACTTAGAAATATATACCCAGCATGATACTTCTGTCAATACGTACTTACTGGTACAATCCATGCACTACTATGCAATGAGAGAGCCAATGATACGCTTGCGGGTGAAAGAGGTCGCTCAAGAAAAGGGGTTCAGCCTGGGCAAATTGTCGCGTGCCTCTGATGTGGCTTATAATACTGTGAAAGCCATTTATCGAAATCCCTACAAAGAAGTCACCACGACAACGCTGAATAAGCTAGCGGCGGCATTAGGTGTGCCTGCCTCCGAACTGATTGAAGATGAGCCTGATGCATAGACGTTACCATCTCCAGTTTGCATCACTAACCATTGCCAGCAATCATTCACACTCCTGAACTATGCAGTGTAGCGGAGAACGTGTAGGGTAGGGGCTGTAGCTCTGCCCCTGCCCTGGTCACTTGTGCAGAAAGATGACGACCGCAAGCGAAAAACGCTATGAAACTTGTGAGAAGTGTGCTATAATGCCGTCCTTAGAACGGGTAATCCTTTGTACACCAATCAGCATAGCTCATAGACGACATTCTTTCACCGAAAAGGCTTTAGGAAGGCGACGCGATGACCACAGCGACTACCAGCATTGCGCGAGGGAAGTATCATATCTGGACCGTGGGGTGCCAGATGAACCAGGCCGACTCGCAGCGTATTCAGACGCTCCTCGACGAAATGGGCTGGGAAGAGGCCGATATGGAGCAGGCCAACCTGGTCATCCTCAATACGTGCAGCGTGCGCAAAGCGCCGGAGGAAAAGGCGCACAACCAGCTTGCTATGCTGAAACACGCCAAAGCGAAACGCAGCGATTTGCTGGTCGCTCTCATGGGCTGCATGATCGGTAGTCAGAAGACCATCGACGAGTTGAGCAAACGCTACCCGCATATCGACCTCTTCATGAAGGTCGAACAGGCCGACATCCTGCCGCGCTTCCTGGAAGAACGCTGGACGCCCATCTCTGGTGCGGGCTGTCTCGATATCGAATTTATGCCGCCCGACGAACCCTTACCGGTTGAACCTATCGAGCATATCCTGCCCACCTTCGCCACCTCTACTAATACTACCGGCAAACGTACCGTGCTGCCTATGGCGATCACGCCTAAAATGGGCGAGCGCACCGCTCACTATCCCACAAAAATCGAACCGGCGCAGGCCAGCCCTACCGCGTGGTTGCCCGTCGTGCTGGGATGTAACAAGGTTTGCACTTATTGTATCGTACCCTATCGCCGGGGCCGCGAGCGCAGTCGCCCGGTCGATGAACTGGTCACGGAAGCCGCCGCGCTGGTGGGCAAAGGCGCGAAAGAACTGACGCTGCTGGGCCAGACCGTTGAGGCCTACGGGCTGGATTTGCCGGGCAAGCCCGACCTTGCCGAATTGATGGCGCACCTCAGCGAAATCGACGGGTTGGAGCGTATCCGCTTCATGACTTCGTACCCGCGCCATATGAACGACAGCATGATAAAGCGCATGGCCACGCTGCCCAAAGTGTGCGAACACGTCAATATTCCCGTGCAGGCAGGCGATGACGAACTGCTGCGGCGCATGAAACGCGGCTACACACTGGAGGAGTATCGCGACCGCATTACGCGCCTGCGCGCACTGTGGCCCGGCGTCTCGCTTTCCACCGACATTATCGTGGGCTTCTGCGGCGAGACAGAGGAAGAGTTCCAGCACACGCTCGACCTGCTCGAAGAGATCCGCTTTGACGTAGTGCATGTGGCCGCCTATTCCGTGCGCCCCGGCACCGTAGCGGCGCGTTGGGAAGACGATATACCCCTGGTGGAGAAGAAACGCCGCCTCCACGCCGTAGAAGAGGTGCAGGCGCGTATCGCCTTTGAATTGAACCAGCCGTTGCTGGGCAGCGTGGAAGAAGTGCTGGTCGAAGAGGCTAATGATGCGCACGGTCGGCGGCAGTGGAAGGGGCGCAACCGCACCAACAAGCTGGTATACTTCCCGCAGTCTACCGCAGAGAGCGAAGTGGTGGGGCGTCCCATCCAGCCCGGCGACCTGGTAAAGGTACAGATCGAACGCGCCACATCCTGGTCATTGCAGGGTTGCGCGATTGCGTTATAATATGCACACATTCTTGATACATCCCAGTGGGATAGAGGAGGAGCTACATGACACAGACCCAATCGGCTGAAGAAAAGGCCCGATTGAAAAAGCAATGGACGGACCTTGCTATTCAGCAGGCGCAGGAAGGCCAGTGGGAAGACGCAGTCGTCACCAACAAGAACATCTTGAACCTTTTCCCCTTTGAACCGGATGCGTACAATCGCCTGGGAAAGGCCCATAGCGAGCTGGGGCATTTTGCCGAGGCGCGCCAGGCCTATTCGCAGACGTTGAAATATAGCCCGAAAAACACCATCGCGAAAAAGAACCTGGAACGGCTCGCGCAGCTTCAGGAAGAACCCGCGCACCTGCATACAGGAGCCGAGCGCATCGATCCGCGCCTCTTCATTGAAGAAACGGGCAAGACCGGTTTAACCGACCTGATCAATATCGCCTCGGGTACGGCGCTTGCGAAAGTAGGCGTGGGCGACCGCGTACAATTGTACGTCACCGGCCATACGCTGCTGGTGCGCAACGCCGCTGGAGAGGATATCGGACAGGTGGAGCTGCGCCTGGCGAATCGCTTGATTAACTTCATGGAGGGTGGCAACCGGTACGCTGCCGCTATCCTGGTGATGGAAAACGGGCAGGTGCGGCTGATGATCCGCGAAGAGTACCAGCATCCGAGCATGTTTGGCAAGGTGAGCTTCCCATCTCAGGGCGGCGGCGATGTCATTCGCGCTTACACCAAAGACAGCATGTTGCGTTATGACCGCGATGATGATGACGATATCACCAGCGATGATGAATACTTTGATGGAGGCGACGAACCTGAAGAACTGACCGAAATCGAATTTGAAGGCGGTATGGAGAGCGAAGAATAATGTCCCTGTACGATAGAATGTATATGAAAGGAAATCTGGCATGAACAAAACAAAACGAGTCGCGAACCGCAAACATCGTATCAAGGCTAAGAAGTACGAGTTGAAGCGCAAAGCGGCCCAGAAAGCCAGCGGCGTTCCAGCCACATCGACAGCGCGGCGATAAACGCCGCGCTTTCCCTTTTTTGATAAGATGTAGACCATGAGCACTGCTCCTTCTCCACTTTCGTCGGCGTCGGTCCGTCATATCCTGAGCCTGCTGGCTCCACAAGGGGCGCAACTGGTGGCGGGAACCGAGGGATTGCATCGCCGCGTAACATGGGCCTCCCGCATGCGCGCGCGCCTACCGGCCTTTGAAAGCGTGCGCGGAGGGGAGCTGGCCCTGCTTTCACTCTCACAGTTGCGCCGCCTGGATGAGACGCTGCCACATCTGCTGGACAGCCTCTATAAAGCAGGCGTAGCAGCCGTTGCGGTCTCCGCTCCTTCGCTCGAATCGCTCGAACAGGAAGCCATTTCCCTGGCGAACTCATTACGTTTCCCCTTATTTCTGCTTCCCGCCACAGTGATGCTTGAGGAAATTGAGCGCGAAGTGATTACCTTTGTGGTAGGATTTCGCGGCGAAAACGAGCGGAGAGCTACCGAAATTTCGCACCAATTGATGCAATTGAGCGCGCATGGCGCGGGTATTCATGGCATCTGCGAACAGCTTTCACGCATCAGCGATAAGTGGATTGTGGTGCAGGACGCTGCTATGCGCATTCGCTACCAGGCTGCGCCACCCGACTACCGGGCTTACTTACATGAACCCTTGAACGAAGAATCGCTCAGGCAGGTGGGTCTGGCGCGTAACATGATGCCCATTTCGGCGCGACATGACGTGGTTGGCTGGTTGTCGATGATCGGACACGAGGGCGAATTTGATTACCTCGAACGTCTCATTCTCGGACTTGTCGCGCCAATCCTGGCCCTGGAGTTTGCGCGCGAACGCGAACGCAGCGAGGTGGAGAGTCGCTACCAGTCCGAAGCTCTCATGGATGTGCTTCGGGGAAACTACGCCCAGCCCGAAGAGATGATAGCGCGCGCGCGTCTCCTGGGCTACGATCTATCCTCTATGCAAGTCGTTGCAATCTTTGAGCTAGCGCCGGATGAACCCGATTTCGCGCAAAACGGCTTTCAGTCGCAGTGGCAAAGAAGATTGCGTGAAGAGGTATTACGCGCCTGTCCTGCCGCCTGGGTATCCAGCGAAGCGCGTCGCCTGATCGCGCTGTTGCCGGTAGCGGGAACGGAGGATGATAAAGAACCGGTAGCTGAAAATGAACAGGCCACCCTGACACACCTGGAACGAGCGTTGGCGCGCGCGCAGCAGGGGCAAGGCGCATCAAACGCTTATTCCGGCGGTGTTGGCTATCTTTCCCGCACTATTACCTCTATTCCACAGTCCTATCAGCAGGCCGGGCAAGCGCTGGAAATCGGGCGGCGACTCTTCGGCAACGGGAAACTGCACTCGTTCGCGCAACTTGGCATCTACCGGCTGCTCTTTCACCTGCATGGACACCATGAACTGGCGGATTTTTACGAAGAGACGCTCGGCCCTTTGCTCGATGCCGATACACGAAGCAGCATCGATCCAATTGGAACGCTTGAAAACTTCTTTCTCTACAATGGCAATCTCAGCGAGACTGCCCGCGCTATGCACCTGCACCGCAATTCTCTGCTCTACCGTCTGGGTCGCATCGAAGAACTGCTGGGCCATGCGCTGGAAGACCCCGAATTGAGATTGTCTTTGCAAATCGCCCTCAAGATACGCCATGTATTAGAGAGGTGATTGTTACCCTTTTCATCCCCATTTTTCCTGTGCGCGGCTGCATCGAGGTTCATATGATATAGTATGATGCGTAGAGGGCTTCACGAAGAGCAGGAGAATCGCTTTGACAGATGGCATCGTTTCGCGCAAGGTAAAAGTGCAGGGCGGCACTCTCAAGTTTAGCGCGGCCCACTTCATTACGTTTGGTGGGAAGTGCGAGCGGCTGCACGGGCATAACTACGGCGTGCTGGTCGAGATGGAAGGCACATTGAACGAGGATAAGCTGGTCTTCGACTTCACCATCATCAAAAAGCTGACCAGGGAGATTTGCCAGCGACTCAACCACCGTTTTCTGTTGCCCATGCTTAACCCGCACCTCGAACTGAAAGAACTGCCTGACGAGTGGGAGGTGCGTTTTGGCGAGAAACGCTATATTTTCCCGCGAGAAGACGTAGTGGAACTGCCCATCGATAACTCGACGGCTGAACGGCTGGCGGAATACATATGCAACGAATTGCGCAACGCGCTCGCCAAATATTCTATTGTGAATGTGCAAAGCATCATGGTAGGAGTCGAGGAGGCACCGACGCAGATGGCGTATTACCGAATTGCATTCGTGTAAAATGTTTGAGATTCCTGAAAATTTTCGACGAGACAGAACTGCCATTCGCCTGTGAGGGTACGATGGCGACGCAAGCGCCCCTACTTGAAAACGTAGGGGGTGTTTGCGCCGCCCTCATACATTATCCAGCGCGTTTCATATGTTCGTGCAATTGTTCGCGGCGGCTTCTGGGAGGATGACCAGTGCGATAGGTGGCCTTATACGCCTCAAAGTCCCAGGTTGTGAAGAATTGTTCGGCGGCGTTTCTGCCATTCTGGTAGAGCGTCTGGGTCTCCTGAGGGCTAAGATCAAATTTTGTGCCGCTAATGCCATTGACCGGAATGGCTATCGTGCGGACATAGGTATGATCGTCCATGTAGAGCCTGTCGTGCGCTCGCAGCAGGGTATTGAGCAAGGCGCGGCCAATTTCTAGCGCATTGCCGGTAGGATTGGGTGGCCAGGGTTCTTCTACTGTGGGCGGCACGTCCACCAAACGCAGGCCAAAGGTGGGACGACGCGGCACGCCGGGCACATCGAAAAGGTAGACCGGAAAGTTACTGAGCAGGCCACCGTCTACGATCAGGCTGGCTCTGCCGTCCGCGTGTTTCTGCTGTATGGGCATGAAGAAAAACGGGATGCTGGCGCTCATGCGCACAGCCTGCGCGATATCCAGTTCATCGGGATCAAGGCCGAAGAGCTCCATATCCTGCGGCAAGCGCAGCATTGTTCCAGTGCTGATATCCGAGGCGATGACCATCAGCCGGTAGCGGAAATTGGAATGTTTCGGCTCCCGCGCATTCAAAATCAAGTCTCCAAACGTAACAATGCCTTTCGCGCTCAGCTTTTGCCGCATAAACGTCTCGATGAAGTTTCCAGTATGCATACCGCCGCGTTGAAGCATATGGAAAGCTTCCACCGGCAGCAGCCCGTCCAGACCAGAGTCGCTCGCGAACCGAGAAAATTGAACCTCGTTTTTCATGATGCTATACATCTCGCTCGCTGTATAACCGGCAGCAAGCATGGCGGCAACAAACGCGCCTGCTGATGTCCCTGCGATATTGCCCCACTGGTAGCCTTTTTCTTCCATGATACTGAGCGCGCCAACGTGGCCGATGCCGCGCACACCGCCGCCTTCGAGCACAACATCAGCCCGTAATTGTGTAGAACTGCCGGGCGCATCTCCATTACTCATATCAGAACCTCCTTCCTGTAGTGGTATACAGGAACGGTTAGCTTCAAAACCCTTGTGTAGTTTGTACGATGGAATCTCCATGATTTTGCGCACTGGTTGTATGCGCGCCGCCGTCGCTTCCCTGAAATGTTCCATACATTTCAGAAGGTTCACTGATTCAGGTATCTCACACGCTTGACTTGTTTACCTGCGTTTCAAGGGTGGCTATTAGTGTTTGGAGAGCGGCTTTGTCGGCGCGCAGGCGCAATAATTCCTGGCCTATCCATGCCACGAAGACGCCGCGCGCGGGTGTCCATTCGAGGGCGGTCCAGTTGAATACCTGTTGTGTGCCACCGCCAAGCGCGGGATTCGATTCCTCCAGCGGGTTGCGCCCCTGCTCTTCTTGCAAGGGCATATTGGCGGGGTGCCATTGGTTAGCAAGGACGTATTCGCGGAAACCTTTCACGATCCTATGGCCGTTGGGTGCGGTCAAGGTCGCGCCGTCATCACGCCAGCCAGGCGGGACGAATGGCACAAACGTTTCTTTGAGCGGGTCAAAGTTGTCTGGTGGCACGGGCAGCCAGGCGGGAATGACTACTGTTGCGCTCAACAGTTGCAGGGCAGCGGCATCGTAGCGGCGCGGGCCGGGCCGCAAACTGTCCGGGTTGTAGAGGTTGGTGACATTAGCGGTATCACGCACAAGGAAGTTGTCACCGGGCGCGATGCCTGTCAGCGTGATGATATGGTTGCCGGTAGGATGCCAGGGATAGGGGATAGCATCGCCCAGCGCGAGGTCATGGATGCTGTTTTCCGCGCACGCCACGATGACAGGATAGCCCAGCCGCAGCCACGCGCGTAACAGGTCGCTATTCGTGGCGCTTGCGCGATAACGCAGGCCAATCTGCGCCAGCAGATTGTAAAGTTGTTGCAGGCTCATGCCGTCCATGTTGCGTATGGAGTTGTCGCCGTCAAATTGCGCGTACCATTGCTCGGCCTCGGCAATCATCTCCTGGACCGTTTGAGTGGGGCGCTGACCAACCGGGGACATTGATTTTACAACCGCGCAGGCGAAGAAGCCGCAGGCGAACTGTGTCCTGCCCGGTTGAAACTGGTTGACATCGAGAAAGCTGGCGATTTCGCCCGTCGTGGATAGTTCTGGCATAGAGGTACCTCCTTGAGGATGTGGAATTGTTCCGTTGTGGGAATTGGAACAAAAACGAGGAATGCTAGAGGATGGACGGTCAGTGGAGAGGCAGGCTTTACAGAGGAATAATAAAGCTCGCTTGCTCTAAGAAATACTATACCCTGAAATTGCGCGTTTGTCCAGTGTTCGTCGTCAGTATGACTCAGGGCTATCTAACCAATGTTGCTAGTTGAATCGTTGGGGAGTGACACGATAACCACACTCGTGCAATCTGTTGTGCCTCGTGTTCATCATGCTCTATTTCATGCCTTCTTTTTCTCAGATAAGAATTTATTTCATTAGCGATTGTATTACAGTTGCAATAAACTTGCAAGTAGATAATTTATTTCGTATAATCTAAGAAAGGACACTACAATGTGTATATACTTGTTTCTTCCTGTTTCTCTGAGACGTGTAGATTGACCCTCGTAGAGCGAAGCCGCGTAGGTATCTCCAAATCAGTAGTGTGCATGTTATTTTTAAGTCCACCAGCTGTATTCCCAGGAGGTTTCATGAAAAGTAATTTTAGTATTTCGGCACTCACACAGGTTTTCAACGACAGTTCAAGTGATGTACGTAGCAAGATTATCGGCATGTATATCCTGTTGATCAGCATCAACATTGTGATTTGGATTGTTGCCCTCCTCTCATTTTCAGGCTCGCTGTTGCTCCTCGGTACCGGGTTAGCCGCGTATGCATTTGGTATGCGTCATGCTGTGGATGCAGATCATATCTCAGCTGTTGATAACGTGACACGCAAATTGATGCAGGATAATAAGCGTCCAGTAGCTGTAGGCTTCTTCTTCGCGCTTGGACATTCCACCATTGTTACGGCATTATCGGTCGGCGTGGCGATTGCCGCTTCACTTGTCAGTAACTTTAACTTTCTCAGAAATATTGGTGGCGTGATCGGCACAACAGTTTCGGCAGTCTTCCTGTACGTGATCGCGATCATCAATCTTCTCGTACTCTGGGAAATCTTCCAGACGTTTCAACGGGTGAAGAGAGGGGAAGAGTATAGTGATCAGACTCTGAACGAGTTCTTGAGCAAGCGTGGTCTGATGGGTCGCTTTTTTAAGCCACTGCTCAAGGTCGTGAGCCATAGTTGGAATATGTATCCAATTGGTCTCCTCTTTGGCCTGGGCTTTGATACTGCTACCCAGGTGGCACTGTTGGCCATTGCAGCGGCTTCGGGAACCAGGGGACTACCGTTTTGGACCATATTGATCTTCCCCCTCTTGTTCGCGGCAGGGATGTCATTGATGGACACCACTGACGGTATTCTCATGCTTGGTGCCTATGGCTGGGCGTTTGTCAAGCCTATGCGCAAACTCTACTACAATTTGAACATCACCTTAGTCTCCGTACTGGTCGCTCTCATTGTGGGAACCATCGAGGCACTCAGTATCTTGAGCAGTCAGTTAGGCTTGAGCGGCGGCGTTTGGCGCTTCATTGGAAACCTGAGTGAAAACTTCGGCATCATTGGCTACATCATCATTGGTGTGTTCATCGCCAGTTGGGGGATTTCAACCATCATCTACAAAGTGAATCGCTACGATGATATACAGATCAAGATGGCACCCAAATCCGATGAGCTTTTCGAGGGTGGCGGAGAGTAGTAACCAATGTGCTAGTTGAAAGGAAGAGGTTGCCAAAGAAAGCAGGTTGTGCGCTTCTTGAGCCAACAGCGAAAACATGGCGAAAAGGAGCACAACCTGATGCAAAAAGCACGGCGACCGCAAGGGTCGCCGCTACTCTACTATATTACGCCTGGTTGCTTATCTTACGTGTATTGTCGCCATGTCAGCATGGTACGAATCAGTGTAACTCGACTTTTCTATCGTCTCACGTTTCTGTTACCAGAGCTATCCTGTAAAGAGATTACGCCATGCCTTGACTGGTTGCATTTGCTGTTTGACCATTGAGTTGAGCAGTAACTGTCACCGACCATGCCCAAATGGGTTGACCTTTACAGTCAGGCTGCGGTGTCCAATTCCATTCATAAAAGCCGTTAGCATTGGCGGTCACCGTTCCTTGAAGGGCACGGCCTGGATCGGGTTTGCCATTACAATAGATGACCTGAATGGAAAGTGTTGCATTTGCTGCCGTCTGAGCACATACTTTGCCGTGGATTACATCCACTCCATATCCATTCTGCTTCGTACCCGCGCACGCAATAGCCACATTCAGTTGGGAAGGTGGAGTGACTACCTTCGTTGGTGATGCCGTTACTGTAGGGACGGTAGTTGCCGCGGTTGCCGTTACTGTAGGGACGGTGGTTGCCGCGGTTGCTGTTGTTGTGGGCGACGTTCCAGCGCCCGTTGTTGTTCCAGAGACAGCAGAACCGCAAGCCCCCATCACAACTGCGAGAAAACCCACCAACAACAAAGCGGGTAAATGGTGAAAGAATTTGTTAGACTTCATAGTTTTTCCTCATATTTTTCATACTAAACAAGAGCCTCACTAGAGAGAAAGAGCGGCCTTTTGTGCATTCATACAACTATAGCATAGAAAAACTGTTTATGCTGTGACGAACTTCACATCTTGAGAGAATTTTGGGAAACCATGGAAGTAATCCGTTACGCATATTACAGGCTGAAGAGTCGTGTTATAATAGCACTGCAAGGTAGGCAAATATTTCTTATGAGGCAAAGGAATATGCAGTATGATCCCTCTCAGTCGATGCAAGTGGAGTTATATGCGGCGTCGTTACGCGCCGATTACGCCGGTGCTGGCGCGTTTTTTGAGGGAACCTCTTTTTGAATCAGATAGAGAATCCTCAAGAGGAACAGGGACGAAAAAGCTCCCTCTGGCGAAACCGGGACTTTTTCTTGTTGTGGAGCGGCCAGAATGTTTCGGTACTCGGCTCGAGCGTTTCGCGGCTGGCTATGCCCCTGCTGGTGCTGGCATTGACCCATTCACCGGCGCAGGCAGGCTTTATGGTGGCGGTACGGCAAGCGCCATATCTCCTGTTCAGCTTACCTGCGGGAGCGTTGCTTGACCGCTGGAACCGCAAGTTGACCATGATCTGTTGTGATGGTGTGCGCGGGCTGGCGCTGGGTTCTGTGCCTCTGGCCTTCGCGCTGGGACATGTCACGCTCATCCACCTGTATATCGTAG